>JAEURB010000042.1 GCA_016788435.1 Anaerolineae bacterium
TGCCCGCCAATGGCTGTCGTATGCCGATTATCAGGCGCTAACGGACGGCGCGACAACTGAGCAAGCCTGGATGGACGGCCTAGCCGAGAATAACCTGTACAGCGGGCCGGATATGTCATACGCACAGACGCGTATGAGCGATCAGGAGGCGCTGATCGGCGTGGCGCTGGTAGACGTGGCTCAGGCCGCTACGTGGGGATTTCCGCCCGAACATACTGTCCTGCTGCAAGGGGTGTTCAATCCCCTGGCGATAACAGCCGTCTATGCTCTGCGCGACTTCAGCGCCAACCCGGTGGGCGAACTGACCATGTTCTGCGGCCCAGACGGCTGCGATTCAGGCTACACCACACATCTTGACGGGCGTAACCCTGGCGACCCGTTCGGTGGGGAATTAGGCCGGCAGCAGCCCGTCTTGTTCGTTCCTCTGAACGGCCAGTCGCAGCTGGTCAGTTCGCCCGACCTTCCCACGCTGGAAGCCAGCGCGGCCGCCGTAAACGGTGAAACGCCGTCATTGGCCGAAGCCCCAGACTATCAGGCGGCCGTTCACACGCTGACTGACACGAGCACGCTGCTGCAGGCCTACTTCCTCGGCCCGGACACATTCAGTGAACCGGCCGAAGCGGGCGAACTGCCAGCCTTTTCGCTGGCGGTGCTGGCCGAAACCGAAACCGATGGCGGCCGGGGCGCTTCAATCACGCTGATCTATCCCTCGCTGGCGGACGCGGAAGCCGCTGCCCCAGCACTCGAAGAACGCATGGAAACGCTGACGCCGGGGCGCAGCAATCAGCCGTTCGCGGCGGTGCTGAAGGAACGGGGAGTGCTGTTCAGTACCCGCACCACGGAAGATGGCGAAACCGGCCTCGGCGTGATTCAGTTGGTGTTCGAGCCGCTCGAAGGCGAAGGCACGGCGTACCCGCTGCTCGTCAACAGCCTGAACCGCCGCGACCTGGACTGGCTGGCGCTTCCGTAGGATTACGCATCACGGCCGGTCAGTTTGGCAGCATACTGGAGTCAACCTTCGATTCAGGAGTGAGGCACATGACTGGCTGGCCATGGAGCAAGCGGAACGACGACGACCCGGATATAGAATCGGCGCGTGAGGAGATGGAAGACTTCATCAACATCGTCCGGCGCAACCCGTTCGAAGTATTCAACGACGACGACATCGAGGACAACCCCGCCTACGAGGAATACGAGGACGAGGTTGAGGACGCGCGCTTCAACGCCTACGCGATGATGAGCGACGACCTCGATGAGATGGAGGCGGAAGAAGACGACGCCGATGAGGCGGATGGCGGCAGCCTGTGGGACGAATAACGAGCGACACACCCTTCCTTCGCTCTCCTCTCCGAGGCGGCCTATGTATGGCCCATAAATCGTGAGCGGCAGAACGCCCGTGAAAAGTGTGGGGTAGGCCGGACAACGCCTGAGGCTAAAGCCATCAGGCTGAAGCTGCGCCGGCTGAAGCCGGCTTCCAGGACAACGGTGTGGCGGGGCGTGCTACGCTTGGCGGATGGATGACTCTGAAGCGGCCGCAGCAAGCTGCGGGTCTACAGACGAAAACCCCCGTTCATAGGGCGCAGCTTTAGCCCGACAGCTTCAGCCTCGGGCGGAACGAACGCACTGAACCAGACTTGCCAGTAACGCAACCCTCCAGGACGAGGGATGAAGGGTGAGGGCCTGAAGTTGCCCGAACGGTCTTTCCCTGCCGCCGCGTCCACGCTATGATCGGCTGCCAGTAACGTGAACCAACTGGCACGAACCCATGACACCTGAAGCATCCCCTCGGCGCGGCTGGCGCGCATGAGTAACGCGCAGCGCATCGTCGTCAAGGTCGGCACGAGCATCCTGACCGGGGGCTCGCCCAGCCTCAACTCCCAGCATATGCTGAACATCGTGCAGCAAACGGCCGCGCTGCATCAGGCCGGGCGCGAAGTCGTGCTGGTCACGTCGGCGGCGGTGGCGGCCGGACGCGAACGCCTCGGCTTCCCCGCACTCGACGCCTCGATGCCGGTCAAGCAGATGCTGAGCGCCGTCGGTCAAATCCGGCTGATGCAGCGCTACAGTGAACTGTACGACCTGTTCGGCATCGTCGTCGCCCAGGTGCTGCTCACCCGCGAGGACCTCAGCCACCGCACGCGCTTCCTCAACGCCCGCGATACGCTGCTCACGCTGATTGACCGGCGCATCGTACCGATCATCAACGAGAACGACACCCTCGCTACTGAAGAAATCCGCGTTGGCGACAACGACAACCTCTCGGCGCTGGTCGCTACGTTGATCGAAGCCGACGCGCTGATCATCCTCACCGACCAGGACGGCCTGTATACCGCCGATCCGCGCAGTAGCCCCGGCGCGAAGCGGATCGAACGGGTAGAGCGGATTGACGCCGCGCTGTTTCAACTGGCCGGCGGTTCAGGCACGGGCCTCGGTACCGGCGGCATGGTCACCAAGCTGCAGGCGGCGCAGCTTGCCACGCGCAGCGGCGTAACCACCTTTATCGCCAGCGGGCGCGCCCCCAACGTTATCGCCCGCCTGCTGGAAGGTGAACCGGCCGGCACGCGCTTCGAGCCGCAGGCTGGCCACGTCGAAAGCCGCAAACGCTGGCTGCTGGTCGAGCGCACCAAAGGCCGCCTGCTGGTGGATAATGGCGCGGAGCGGATGCTGCTCAAGGGCGGGGCGAGCCTGCTGCCGGTTGGCATTACGGACGTCGAGGGCGAGTTCAAGCGCGGCACGACCGTGAGCGTGATCGCGCCGGATGGCCGCGAGATCGCACACGGGCTAACCAGCTACGACAGCGCCGATATCCGCAAACTGGCGGGCGTCAAGTCGGCGCACATTCAGCAGACGCTGGGCTATACCAATGGTGATGCCATCATTCACCGGAATAATCTGGTATTGTTAACGTAATTTCAGGCACGACGTAATTTTCAGGGAACGGATGCTTTGCAAATGACCAGCACCACCGCATTTGATCTGACCGCGCTGGGCGTTCGCGCCCGGGCGGCCGCCCGCCAGTTGACCCGCGCCAGCACCGGGCAGAAAGACCGCGCGCTGCTGGCCATCGCCCAGTCGCTGGAGGACTGTAGGCCGGCTATTCTGGAGGCGAACGCGGCCGACCTCGACGCGGCGCGGGCGCGCGGGTTGAGCGAGCAGTTGATCAAGGATCGCTTCGACCTGGCGCGACGAATGGACGGCATCATCGCCGACGTGCGGCGGGTGGCCGAACTGCCCGACCCAGTTGGCCGTGATTACGACGCGCAGGTGCTGGGGAACGGCCTGCGCCGCCACCGCCGCCGCACCCCGCTCGGGGTGATCGGCGTTATCTACGAGGCGCGCCCGAACGTGACGGTGGACTGCGCCGCGCTCACGCTCAAGACGGGCAACGCGGCCATCCTGCGCGGCGGCAGCGAGGTTTTCGGCAGCAATCTGGCGCTCATTCAGGCGGTACGGGGCGCGCTGGAAACGCTGAACGACCCGGATATTCCAGCGGACGCCGTGCAGTTCATCGAAAGCACGGATCGCCAGTACGTCGAAGACATGCTGCGCCTGCACAAGCACATTGACGTCATCATCCCGCGCGGCGGGGCCAGCCTGCACCAGTTCTGCCGCGAGCACAGCCAAATCCCCGTCATCATCGGCGGGCTGGGCATCTGCCACCTGTACGTTGAGCCGAGCGCCAACCTCGACGCGGCGCTGCCCGTTATCTTGAATGCCAAAACGCAGCGCCCGTCGGTTTGCAACTCGCTCGATACGCTGCTCGTTCACGAAGCGGTCGCGGCCGACTTTCTGCCCCGCGTGGTCGAACAACTACGGCCGGCCGGGGTGACGTTTCGCGCCGAGCCCGGCGCGCTGGCGTATACCGGCAGCCTGGAAGGGGTGCAGGCGGCCGGCCCCGAGGACTTCGACACCGAATGGATGGCGCTCGTCCTCGGCCTCAAGGTCGTGGCGAACCTCGACGAGGCCATCGCCCACATTCACGCCCACAGCACCGAACACTCAGACGGTATCCTGACCGAAGACCCGGCCCAGGCCGCCCGCTTCGTGCAGGAAGTCGACTCGGCGGGCGTGTTCGTTAATGCCAGCACGCGCTTCAACGATGGCGGCGCGCTGGGGCTGGGCGCGGAGATCGCGGTGAGCACGCAGAAGCTGCACGTGCGCGGGCCGATGGCGCTGGAGGAACTCACGACCTACAAGTGGGTGGTCGAAGGCGATTACCATGCCCGCGAGTGAAACGGGCGTCTCGCCAGAAGTGCTGGACGTGCTGATCGTGGACGACAACTCGATGCTGGCGTCGTCCGTCCGCGAGATATTCGAACTGAGCGGCTGTGTTTGCGCGGTGGCCTATGATGGCGAAGAGGCGCTGACTGTGCTGCGCGGCCTGCCCCAGCCGCCGCGCGCCATCCTGTGCGATCTGGTTATGCCGCGCATGGACGGCTTCGAACTGCTGCAGGCGCTGCGGGCTGACGAGCGCTGGCGGGGCATTTTCGTGATCGTGGCCAGCGGGCGCGACGAGGATCGCGGCCCGGCGCTCAGCTTCGGCGCCGATGTCTTCCTGCCGAAGCCGTACGCGATCCACCGCCTGCTTGAACTGGTGGTTGAACGCCGGGACGGGGGCTGAACCTTGCCCGCCACTCTGATCGTCCTCAATCCGCACGCAGCCGGCGGCCAGGCCGGGCGCGTGTGGCGCTCGCTGGAGCCGTATCTGTGGCAGGAGTTAGGCGAGCTGGTGCTGGCCGTCACCGAGCGGCCGGACGAAGTAGGCGGCCACCTGAACGAAGCGCGCGCGGCGGGCATCGCCCGCGTTATCTCGATTGGGGGCGATGGCACCAATCACTCGCTGGTCAATGCGCTGATCGCCCATAACGCCGCCCACCCTGACCTGCCGCCGATGGTCTACGGCAACGTTCCGGTTGGCACCGGGCGGGACTGGGCGCGCGGCATCGGCCTGCCCTACAAAGACCCCCGCGCGGCGGCCCACCAGATCGCCCATGCCGAGCTGCGCCCGCTGGATATCGGCGTCATCGAGCGCAACGGCGTGGCCGACTACTTCCTCAATATCGCCAGCGCCGGCGTGAGCAGCGATGTGGTAGAGCGCGTCGAACGGGCCGGCAAGCGCCATTCGTGGACGTTCCTACAGGCGACCATCGCCTCGGTGCTGAACCTGCCCACCTATCCGCTGACCATCAGACTGGACGGCGAGATTTGGTACGACGGGCGCACCAGCCTGCTGGCCGTGGCGAACGGCACGACCTTCGGGCATGGCCTGAAAATCGCCCCCAACGCCCGGATGGACGACGGCCTGCTAGATGTGCTGGTGATCAAGGATGTTTCGCGCTGGACGGTGCTCAAGGCCATTCGCAGCGTGTATGCCGGCGCTCATCTAGCCAACCCGGCGATTAAGGTGGCGCAGGCCCGCCGCGTGGAGGTGGTCGCGCCGAACGGGGTTGGCCTCGAAGCGGATGGCGAACCGGCACGCGGGGAACGTTTGACGTTCAGCCTGCTGCCGGGCGCGCTGCAGGTGCTGGCGTAACGGTCTGAAGGCGGCGCGGCTAGCTGCTGGTAGTCAAGCGCAGGCCGATGATGCCGGCCAGCAGGAGCACGAGGGAGACCAGCCGCAGCGCGTCACGCGGTTCACCCAGCCAAAGCATGCCCACAATCGCCGTGCCAGCCGCGCCGATGCCGGTCCAAACGGCATACGCTGTGCCGACGAGCAGCGTGCGCAGCGCAAAGGCCAACAGGCCCATGCTGGCGGTCAGCGCGATCAGAAAGCCAATGGTGGGGGCCGGTTTGCTGAAGCCTTCGGACTGCTTGAGCAGCAGCGCCCATACGACTTCCAGCACTCCAGCAATCGAGAGGATGATCCAGTCCATGTCAGGTTCTCCTGAGCCGATGGGGTCGTCCCCAAGAGAACACGTCCTGCGCCGGGTCGTCCCAAGGCAGTATCCACAGGGAAAAGAACGGGCGTTCCCGCCCCTGCAGACCGCCGCATTATACGGGAGAAGGAGGGGCGAATCCAGCGCGAGCGCACGTATCCACCCACATGGGCCGAACGCACCGCAAGCGGCTTCTGACCGCCTACTCGCGCTCGACGCGCCGCGCCGCCAGCCGGAAACAGAGCACGATTAACGGCAGGGGCGCAAGCAGCGGCAGGGCCAGATCGAGCAGCAAGCGCGTGGCAGGCTCGCCAGCCAGCAGCCGCACGCCATTGATGGCCGCGAAATAGGCCACGCCGAGCAGGATGGCCGCCAGCATGGCGGCGATGCGATAGCGCGTGAAACTGCCCGCTGCCACGCCAATGGAGGCCACCAGCGCCGCTTCCAACGGAATACGCGCGATAGATGAGGCCAACGCCAGCGCCAGCCCGAGGCGCATGACGATTGGTTGATCCTGCGCCAGGAACAGCCAGTCGTAGTGGATGACCAGCAGCGGCAGGCTGAGGGCCGCCACGCCAGTGAGCACCAGGCCAATATTCTCGACCTGCCGCCATGTCGCCGCCGATGCCTTGCTGTAGAGGATTTCGCGCAGTGGGCGCGGGCATACGCGCAGCAGGTCGAGCGAGCCATGATTACGCTCATCGGCCATGCTGGCCGCCGCCGCCGCCGCAATGCGCCCAAGCGCCAGAACGTAAACAATCGCCAGCCCCGGCAGCACCACGAACGACACAATCGCCACCGGCATGAAGAGCATAAACAGAAACGGCACCAGCAGCGAAAACAGAATGACGCCGAGATTGATCAGGTACAGACGGCCGATGAGATCGAAATCAATCGTCATGAGCTTCCAGTAGACGCCCAGTTCGCGGCGAACAACCGGATTGCTGCGGCGCGCCCATTCCGGCAGGCGGCGATCCAGGTCGTCGGTCTGCCGGCGCATCACCCGTTGGGCGGTCTGTTCCAGTAGCGTGTGGTTGACGGTCATGGACGGGCCTCGTACCGGGAAACAGGGGTAGAAAGTTGAAAGTAGAAAGTAGCGCCTTATGTGAAATTGACTTGCATTCGTTGAGGGAAGATGAGGCCCGTTTTCGCCTGAGCCTAAAGGCATCAGGCTATAGCTGCGCCCCGTGATGAAGATTAAGAAAATAGCGTAGGAAACGACCGGAAAGCACCGCCTGTAGACCCGCAGCTTGCTGCGGCCCTTTGAGAAGGTGCCGGTTGATAGCCGCAGCAAGCTGCGGGTCTACACCCCACGTTATTTTGTTAATCTTCATAATGGGGCTTTTAAGCCTGCTTCAGCCTCGGGCGGTCAACGCATCGCTCCCCTTCCCTCAGACGCCTGCATAGATTCCCTAACCATTTCACATTAGGCGCTACTTTTCACTTTCTACTCCTCAGTTGCTATTATGCAGCAGGATGCCTTTGCGTTCACCGTCTGCACAGGAATTGTTCATGCAAAGCGGGCCAGCGCTTCCCCTCTCCGCCTCGGCGGCCAGCCAGTTGCGCCTTCAGCTTGCCCGGCAATTGACCGCCTCGTGCCCGCCCGCGCTGGGCGCAGCTATCGCCCTCACGGGTTCGTCGGCGCACGGGCTGGCCGATGACAGCTCGGATGCCGAAATCAACCACTGGGTCGAGCACATTCCGCCCGTCGAAGCCCGTGTTACTTACCTCACCGAAGCGGGCGTGACCGATCTGGCGGCGGAAGCAGCCCCGCGCAGCGATGGCTCGGAGTGGTTTCAGGGCTACCGGGGCGAAATCCCCGTCGAGGTGGGATGGCAAACGTTCGGCGGGCTGGAACAAAGCATGCGCCCGCTGCTGACGGGGGAAACCAGCGAACGGGGCGCGCTGCGCCTGGGCGAACTGCTGACCAGCGCGGTCATCCTGCGCGGAGACGGGCGGCTGCTGCGCTGGAGAGAACGGCTGATCCGGTTCCCTGATCCGCTGCGCGACCGCCTGATCACCGAACTGAGGGCGCCGTTGACCGTTGAGACAGCCTGGGCCGCTGTCGAAAGGCTGGCTCGCCGGGACGAACGGCTGACCGTCGCCGGCTCGCTGGCCCTGAGCCTGAAAACGGCCGTTCGGCTGTGTTTCGCCATCAACCGGCGTTGGGAAGCGGGTGACAAATGGCTGCTCGCCCTCGCCGCCGATCTGCCTGTGATGCCGCCGAACTGGCGGGCGCGTCTGGACGACTCCCTGTCGGCTCCGCCGGTGCAGGCCGTCCAACTGGCCCGCGCCTGGTGCGATGACGCGCTAGCCCTGATTGGCGGACACTATGCCCGCTTGACGGAGTAATGCCTCGCGCCGAGCGTCGTATTCGGAACGCCAGATCAGGCTGCTTTCGTAGGCCAGTTGCAGCATATTGAGCTGAGTCTGAAGGTCGGTTTGCGGCGGGGAGGTCGTGGCCTCACCAAAGTCGAAGCGCTGCGGCGTTGAAGCGGCCCCTTGCGACGCATTTCCTGTGGCAGGCATTCCCAGCATCCAGTCAGGGGTTGACGCGGCGGCTTTCGCTTGCGGCACGCTGGGCACTATCTGCGACCGCTGATAATTCGCCTGGCTGCGCGCCGCCACGTCCTCGGCGTCGCGCTGGCGCACTCTGGCCGCGTTCACCGACGCTGGCGAAGGCCCAGGAGCGGCAACGGCCACAATCGCTGACCGCCCGGCCCGCAGGAAGACGCCAAGGCCGATCATCAGGATACCAATCAGTCCCACGCCGACCAGCAAGGTCAGCCAGTCCGCGAAATGCGAGGCCGGAATTGGTGCGAGGCGGTTGCCCCGGCTGTCGGCACAGAAGCCGGACAGCACCGAGCCGAGATTGCCTTTAGCCAGCGCCGCCTCGCTCAGGTTGACCGACAGAACAGCCTGGTCACCATCGCAGAACAGTATATCGGCGGCGAACTGGAGGTCGCGAGCGTCGTCGCCGATGATGGCGGGCAGCAGGGTAACCGCCGCAAACGCCAGCACGCCGAGTATTATCCACAATCCGAGACGGGTCATCCGCAGTACTCCCGGTTCAGTCAAGTTCTATGCATCGTTGGCCGGCGTCTGCAAAACAGGCCGGAGGGTGCGGAGCTTGCCGTCCGCTATCACGATGCCGTTACGATTGAGTATAGGCTGGTTGGGGCTGCGATGCGCCCCCTAGTAGCAGGGTGGAAGGCCGCACGGGAAGACATGCACGCCTGTAGCTGCGGCCAGAATTCACTTCGGGGGCTTCGCGTGGTCGTTTTCGCAGGGCTAGACGGGCTGAATCGGGATGCTGAACACACGCGGGCCAGAGGCGCGATTGCCGAGCGGGCTGCCGGTTGCTGGCTCCAGTGACACGCCGAAGCGCAGATACTCGGCAATCGGGCGCGCGGCCGAAACCATCACATAGTCCGTGTCATCGTTCACGCGGAACAGGCCGCCGGAGACTGGCCCGCTCTCATCCACCAGCCACAACTGGAACGCCTGATCGCTGGCGATAGGCGGCAGGTTCGACACCTCGATCACGGCCAGATTGTCGGACGGGCGAAACACCAGCCGCCCTTCGATGTCGGGCGTGAGCGCCGGAACAAGCGCAATTTCGACGTGCCCGTCGTCCGCCATCACCAGATCGTAGAGGGCCTTCGGTTCAGGGTTCTGGCGCAACGCCGCCCAGCCGAACAGCACCAGCACGGTCAGGGCCAGCACGGCCGCGGCGGCCATCCACCTTGTGAGCAGCAGGGAACGGCGCGATTGGCGCGCGCGGGCGAGGAGACGCTCTTCCAGGCCGGCGGGCGGCGTGAGGGCAGGTACGGCGAGGGCCAGCGCGCTAGCCGCAGCCTCGGCTTCGCGCAGCAGCAGGCGCGCCGAGTCGTCCTCGCGCAGCAACGCTTCCACCTGCGCCCGCTCGTCGGCGTTCAGCGCGCCCAGCGCATACGCGGGAATCGAATCCCGCACCAGATCCCGGTCCATCGGGCTGCTATCCTGTTCCTTCCTGCGCCAGCCAAATCTGGCGCAGGCGTTCCATCCCCTGCCGGATATGCGATTTTACCGTGCCCAACGGCCGGTGCAGATGTTCGGCAATCTCGCTCTGGGCCATGCCGTAGAAGTAGGCCAGCACAATCGCCTCGCGCTGCGGCGCTTCAAGGCGCTGCAGCATGGCGGCGACGCGCTGCTGCCGGTCGCTATCATCACCCGAGGCGGTGACCAGCGTTTCCCAGAGGGCCGTATGCTCGTCCATCGAAAGTGGGCCCGGCGCAGGCTCACGCCGCTGCTTGCGCCGGTATTGGTCTATGGCGGCATGGCGGGCGGTGGCAGCCAGCCACGCGGCCAGCGTGCCGCGCGCCGGATCCCAGGCAGCGGCGTGCTTCCACAAACGCAGAAAGACATCCTGCGTCACTTCCTCGGCGTCCTGGCTTTCTGGCAGGGTGCGAGAGGCAATCGAGTACACCAGCCCGCCGTAGCGCTGATACAGCGCGCGCAAAGCGGCCTCATCGTGGCGACGTAGTTGGGCCATCAGCGCCTCGTCGGGAACGCTGGCCAAACTGCCGGAAATGAGGTCTGAGCCCCCAGGCCGCGTACGGTCGGGCATGCATCCATTCCTGTCATGCGCGCGAAGAAGCCCTTCTACTCTATTCCCGCCTGCGCGAACACACAAACCAGAAGCAGAGCTGCCCGCAGGCGGCCCCGGCCACGTTATCCATAGCCCTCATCCCCGCAACCCCTTCTCCCAAGTGGAGAAGGGGCGAACGGCCTGCGAAGCGCCCAACTTCCCTCATCGAAATGGAGAGGGAAATTGGGTGAGGGCTGAACTTATGGCAGCGCCACAAACCAGATGTCGCGGAAGTTGTGGCCGGTGGTATCACCCGGCTTCACATCGTTGATCCAGTAGTAGAGCGGCCAGCCGTTGTAAGCGACCTGCGTCGTACCATCCGGGCGCGCGAAGGTCGTCACGTCGCCCATGACATCGCTGCTGACCGCCACGGTCGAGCCGTCGGGCACAACCAGCGGCGGCCAGGCCACCGCGCAATCGCCTTCGCAGGCGCTGGCTCCGCTGCCCTGCTCGTCCATGCCGAAGGTGTACAGCGTCATACCGTTCGGGCCGACCAGCATGCTGCCGAATTCATCGCTCGCCATCACAGACAGCGCCGGCAGTTGGGCCGCGAACCACACCCCGCCCATGCCCTGACCATTGGTTTGGCCGGCTTGGGTATCGCCGACAAAGGTGTAGAGCGGCATACCGCCGAGGGCGATTTGCTGGCTGCCGTCATCGCGCGCGCCGGCCGTGAATACACCCGGCAGGGCGGGCTGCAGTGACAGCGCATCCGGCGTATCGGTCGTCAGCGCCGGCCAGGTCGCCGCGCAGCCGCCCACGCAGGTACTCACGCCGCCACTATCTTCATCGAAGGTGTAGAGGGTCATGCCCTGGCTGTTCACGAGTACCGGGCCAAGCGCCGAGGCTGCGAGGCCGACAGAGGGCGTGGAAGCGACCCACCACACGTCGTTCTTGCCCTGGCCAATCGCATCGCCGGGGGCCATATCTTCCATGTAGTAGTAGAGCGGCCAGCCGTTATGCGTGACCTGGTGCAGGCCATCATCGCGGGCAATCACGCCGAGCACACCAGATACACCTGGCCCGGCCGTTGGATGTGCGCCTTCCTCGACGGTCAGCGGCGGCCAGGCGGCGGCGCAATCGCCTGAACAGTTGCTGACACCCGGCTCGTCACGCGTGAAGATATAGAGCGTCATTCCGGCCGCATCAGTGAGGAACGGCCCCAGTTCGCTGGTGCCGCCGAGCGCCACGGTGGGCGCCACTTCGTCCTGCGCGGCCACAGCGCCGGCCAGCATCAATCCCAGCACGACCAACAGTAACAGGAAGCGTTTGATCATGACTTTCGAATCCTCCGCAACAGCACCCACCGTATGACCACAGGGCCAATCCCCGGGCTACTTATTACTACGCCGGAATAGGCTGTAATGGATGAGGCGGTTGAGGATGTGCGTTAGTGGCCCTCACCCTTTGTCCCTCTCCCAAGTGGAGAGGGAAAATGACATTCGTGCAGACAAGCCGCCCCTTCTCCCTGCCGCGCGTAGACACAGCGGATTGGGAGAAGGGGCTGGGGGGATGAGGGGATTCGCAGACACGCCCTAGAAGCAAGGCGGGAAGCCATAGAGGAAGAAGAGCACGCGCAGGTCTTCCACGTCAATGACGCCGTCGGCGTTGGCATCATCGCTCAGGCGGTAACCGAGGCTGCCCAGCCGCGCCCCGTAGTTGGCCACCAGCGCGCGCAGGTCACCCACGTCAATGATGCCGTTGCGATTGACGTCACGGTCTTCGCAGGCGGCCGACGACGCCGAGGCCAGCGTGGGCGCAGCGGTCGGCTGGCCGGGCAGGCGCAGAGTAGCAGTTGGCTCGGGCGTGGGGGTGGACGTGGGCGGCACGCGGGTAGGCGTGGTGGTGGGCGGTTCCGGCGTGGCAGTTTCGGTTGGAGGCGGCGTCTGAGATGGCGGAATCGTCGGCGGGGCGGGCGTATTGGTCGGCGCGCCGGGCGGGCGCAGCGTCGCTGTCGCGGCCTGTGTGGGCGGGGCCGTAGTGACTGTCGGCGGGACAGCCGAAGCGGTAGATTGGGCCGTCTGTGTTGGCGATGGCGACGCCGTGCGAGTGGGAGTACGTGTCGCGGTGGCGGTTGCCGTACGGGTAGCGGTTGGGCCGCCACCGGGCAGGCGCAGCGTCGCGGTCGGGCCTTCAGTCGGCCTTCTGGTCGGCGTGCGGGTCGGCGTGCGCGTGGAAGGCGGGCGCAGCGTGGACGTCGCTTGCCCCTGCGCACCGGCTGCCTGCGGCGCGGCCAACGGCGACAGCGCGATCAGCATGGCCAGCAGGCCCAACCCGGCAACGACGCTCACGGCCATCCGTTTTGTTCGCCCCACCGGGTAGTGCTCCTTCGCGCCCAATCCGGCGCGCCGCTTTGAACCACGCTACAATTATAGGATGTTCGCTTGGAATGCCAACTTACCAGCGCGCGGCGCGGAGCACCTCATGACTCGACGTATCATCCCCCTGCTTCGGCCGTTTGCGTGGGCGCTGGCCGCCGCGCTAATGATCGCTGGAAGTACGGCGTTCGCGCAAGGCACAGCCCGCCTGACCCTCACCGACCTGACGCTGGCCCCCGGCAGCAGCGGCGTGATCGAAGCCGCCCTATCGTGCAGCCCGCCCTGTGGCGCAGGGGCGTTCACCTTCGACTACGACCCGGCCGTGCTGCAGATTGACCGCGTGACGCTGGGCGGCGCTTTGGGCAATCCGAGTGCAGCGCAGGTGGCGGCGCTCGAAAACGCGATTGACAACGGCAGCGGCCGCCTCGACCTGGCGCTGCTGGCCGCCGTGCCCGTCCCACAGCCGACCGATGACCTGCTCTTTTCGCTGGATGTGACCGCACTGGGGGCAGGCCAGACTGCGCTGGAACCCTCGCGGCAGGACTTCAGCGATCTGCGTGGCGCGCCGCTGAACGGCGAAGTGACCGGCGGCAGCGTGACGGTGGCGGAAGGCGCAGCGCCAGCCACCCAGGAGGCCACTGAACCCACCGCTACGCCCAGCGAACCGGCCGTTGAGCCGACGCCAGCGCCGGCCATTGGCGAGGCCTGTACCGTGTCGAGCGTGGTGGCCGGTGTGCCGATCCACGTCGGGCCGGATCGCAATCGCGCCATTCGCGGATCGCTGCCCACCGGCGAAGATGTGCCTGTCACGGGCCAGTTCACCGACAGTGCCGGACGTATCTGGTGGCGCGTGCAGCCCGACGGCGTAACGACCGAGCTGGATCGCTACTGGGTGCTGGAAAGCGACGTGGACGAGCGCGGCGATTGCACCAACGTGCCGCAGACGGAAGGCTCGGCGGTGATTTCGGGTGGCGCGGGCTTCAACCACACCTTCACAGCCGGGCAGCGTTCGTTCGCGCACACGGTGGCGCTGCCGGCCGGCAACTGGACCATCACGTGCAGCGGTGTGCCGGTCTATCCAGAGTTTCAGGTGGGCGGCCAGCGCAGCAACGGCCAGACCTCGATCAACGGGACGGGCGGCGGCAATCAAACGCTGACCGTATTCTCGACGGTGGTCAATCCGCAGGGCCAGGTGACGGCGATTGCGAGCTATTCGTGTGCGCTGGGGAGGCGGTAGGGAGGTGAAGGTGCGCTAGCTGGCACAACCTCACCCCTCGGCCCCCTCTCCGAGGCGGAGAGGGGGTGTTGGGTGTGCCGTTGCGCTTCACCTCTTATGAATTGGCCGGGTTAAGGCCCTTACTGCCCCGGCGCGCGATACTGCGGCGACAATTTGACCGCCCGATCCGCTTCCTCGACGGTGAGCAGCACGGTGACGGTGGTTGAAACGACGCCGCTGGCGCTGATGGTGAGCGACAAGGCGGCGGCCGCGGCGTTATCGGGCAGGTCGGCAATCACATAGACATCGCCAAAGGCAAAATAGAACGCTTCCAGGCGCCCGCCCACCGACTGGATCGCCTGTTCGACGGTTGCGCGACGGCGTGCACCGCCCTCCTGCAAGATGCCGCGCGCCCCTTCAGCCGCGAACCTGGCTTGAAACAGATACCTGGCCGCAGGAACCCCCGCGCTTCTTTCGGACGATGCCAGCTATTATGAATAGTTCACGAATAGCTGGCAAATGGGGAGTGGGGGGCCAGGCGGGCATGACCGCTGTGCCACTGACTGGCAAAACCCCACGAGCCGGCCCCCTCTCGCACGCCTGTGAAGTGGACCCGACCGAGCCTGCTCAAATATCCCCCCAGAAGTCCCCCCACAGGGGGGCGACATCCCACCCGCTTATCCCATAACCTCACTATCAAGAGCGACAACGCTCTGAACACGCTGTCACATGGCGGAAAGGCAGGCCCGTGCCTTGTGCCAGCGCGGCGCTTATCGATTCCGGCGCCACCGTTCAGGGTCGCGACGGCTGTAAACATTTCGCAGGGTTCCGGCATTATGCGGAAGGAGGAACTATGAACACCACACTCAGGAAGCTGTCAGTCAACGGTCTACTGGTTGCGGGGCTTTCGCTCGGTATATTGGGAGTTGCAGCGGGTGCTGCGGATTCGCCATCAGGTGGCCCCGAGACGGTGCTCGATAATCTTGCTCTCTATGCAAGTCGTGGCCAGCCCATCCACTACTGCCGGACTGGTTGGCAAGAAGGCCATCCTGTGACCACGATGACGAACTGCACTGTCACCACAGACCTCACCCCGTTCGAAAATCGAATCCGTCTGCTTTCGAGCGATGAGATCATATGGGTGGAGTTCACAAGCGAGACGCTGCGCATGGATGAATTGGTGCGAATGTGGGGGCGGCCACAGCTTGAATACGACCGGGCGCATCGGGTTAGCTTCAGATGGAATATGCCCGCAGCCGGTTTGAGCGGGTGGATGTTCTGGGGCGATCCCCGTGAGATTCCCGCCACCACCAGCCTGGTGCTGGAAGTATTGGACGACAGCGGAGGCCTGAGCAGGGACTGAGGCACTGAGGGGGAAAACAGACCGGGGGCACGCTTGTGAGCGCCCCCGGTATGCTTGTTTGGCGAACAGCGTGCCGCGCTGGCCGGCGCGATCCTTACGCTTCTTCCGCAACCGACAGGTCAAGGCGAGCGCCCGGGCCCATCGTGCTGGTCAGCACAGCCTTCCTGATGTAGACGCCCTTGATGGCCGTTGGCTTGACGCGATTGACGGCGTCGAGGATGGCCTGGGCGTTCTCCAGCAAGCGGGTTTCGTCAAAGCTGGCCTTGCCCACCGGGATATGCAGATTGCCAGTCTTGTCGTTGCGGAATTCAACGCGGCCGGCCTTCAGTTCTTCCACCGCGCGCGGCAGGTCTTCCGGCTGGACGACCGTGCCCGTCTTCGGGTTGGGCATCAGGCCGCGCGTACCGAGGATGCGGCCCAAACGGCCGACCTTCGGCATCATGGAAGGGACCGCCAGCGTGGCGTCGAAATCGAGGAAGTTCTCCTTCTGGATGCGGTTGATGACTTCATCATCCGCGATGATATCCGCGCCGGCAGCCTGGGCCGCGCGGGCGTCTTCGCCCTCGGCGAACACCAGCACGCGCACCGTCTTGCCCAAGCCATGCGGCAGCAGCACGGTGCTGCGCACCTGCTGGTCGCTGTGACGAGGGTCAATGCCGAGGCGGAAATGAATTTCGATGGTTTCATCGAACTTGGCGGTGGCGGTCTTCTTGATCAGTTCCACCGCCTGCGGAAGCCGGTACTGCTCTTCGTGGTTGATGACCTTCGCGGCTTCCAGATACCGCTTGCCATGTTGTGCCATGAGTATTGAGTCTCCTGTGGTCAGCGGGCGCGGGGCGCCCTCCCACTCTGCGCCCCGCGAACGGGGCGGCTGCCTGGTCTAGTCTACGACTTCGACGCCCATGTTGCGGGCGGTGCCCTCGATCTGGCGCATGATCGAGTCGTAGTTCGAGGTGTTCATATCCTTGATTTTGACTTCGGCAATTTCACGCACCTGCTTGCGCGTGATCGTGCCAACCTTCTCGGCGTTCGGCCGGGCCGAACCCTTGCTGATGCCGGCCGCCTTCTGAATCAGGAAGGTTGTGGGCGGGCTTTTCAGCTCGAACTTGAACGACCCGTCTGAGAAGACCGTGATTTCCGCGGGCACGATCTCGCCAATCCGGGTGGAGGTGCGGGCGTTGTACTCCTTGCAGAACGCC
>JAEURB010000106.1 GCA_016788435.1 Anaerolineae bacterium
CGCTGGCGGCGCAGCACGCTTTCAATAGCGAGCGCTTCGAATATGCGCGCCTGATCGAACAGACCGACGCCGCGCTGCGCGAATACCTGTAGGAGAACGTGCGGCGCTCGCTTCTCAGCGTTCGGCTTTCCGCCGTGCGGCGCGCTCGTAGATCGCCGCAACGGCCCCGGCTGGAGGGGTGATGGAGCCGAGCATGGCGTCGCTGACGGCCCGCCCATGAAAATCCGAGCCGCCGGTCATGATCAGGCCGAATCGCGCCGCCAGCCCGCGCAGCTCCAGCCGCACATCGGCATTGTTCTTCGGGTGCGCCACCTCGACGCCGTCCAGCCTGGCCGGTGCCAGGCGCTCAATCATCGCCCGCCAGTCCGCCAGCAATCCCGGATGAGCCAGCACCGCCGCGCCGCCTGCCCGGTGGATCAGCGCGATGGCTTCCTCTGGGCTGAGCCGCTGGCGGGCGACATAGGCTGGCCCGCCGTTATGCAGATACAGGTCGAACGCCTCGCGCACCGTCTCGACAACCCCGGTTTCGGCCATCGCCCGCGCAACGTGCGGCCGCCCAACCGACCCGCCCGCTGCCAGCGCCTCCACCCGCTCCCATGCCACTGGCACGCCGAGCGAATTGAGGCGTTCCACCATCTCCCTCGCGCGCGCATCGCGCCGGGCGCGAAAATCGGCCAACGCCGCCTGCAGTCCGGCGTCTTCGGGGTCGAAGTCGTAGCCCAGCATATGGACATCGTCCCCGCCGTCTTCGGCGCTCAACTCGATACCGGGCAGGATTACGAGCCTTCCACCGGCGGCGAGGCGGGCGGGGGCAATGCCGGCCGTCGTGTCGTGGTCGGTGATAGCCAGCAGGTCCAGCCCCTGGTCACGGGCCAGCGCCACCAGTTCAGCGGGCGTGTGCTGGCCATCCGAGGCGTTGGTATGGGCGTGCAGTTCGGCGCGCAGCAGGATGCTCCTGATCGGTTGACGAAGTTTATATCCTCAGACAGCACAGGATACCCCTTCTCCGGCCTCGGTGAAGGGGTTTCTCCCAAACAGACTGCTGGAGTGTGTTTGAAATGTGCGTTAAGTGCCCTCACCCTCAGTCCCTCTCACAAGTGGCGGGGGAAGGCGTGTGCGACGAGACGCAATTTCCCCTTCTCCACTTCCCGCGCGTAGACACAGCGGTTCCCGCGCGTAGACACAGCGGTTCCCGCGCGTAGACACAACAGTTCGGAGAAGGGGTTAGGGGATGAGGGCTTGTTCAAACACTTTCTAGTCAGCGCGGTTCGACGATGAAGCGCACGGCGGTGCGTTCCTGGCCGTCAATCTCGACATCGGTGAAATACGGGATGCAGATCAGGTCAATGGCATCGCCCTGCAGATAGCCGCGCGCAATCGCCACGGCCTTGACCGCCTGATTGACTGCCCCCGCGCCAATCGCCTGCACTTCGGCATGGCGGCGTTCGCGCAGCATACCGGCAATCGCCCCTGCGACGGCCGTTGACCGCGATTTTGCCGAGACTTTGATGACGCTCCCTCCGCCCTCGAACAGAAGGCTGCTGTCTTCGGCGTCATCAGGCGGGTTTGGGATATCCCCGGATTGCCACTGGTCGTCCATTTGTTCCTCGTCGCCCTCCATTTCCGGGGTATTCAGTAGGAGGATATATAGTAATTCTACAAATTCTGCCAATCGGGGCAACCACCGCCAAAGGTTAGAAAAACATTTCGCAACGTATGATTCCGATTTATGGATGGTGTCCTTCGCGTAGCGGAACGCGAACTGATCGAATTGATCAGGACTTTTCCCAATGTTAAAGAGATTCGAGATGGCCAAAACGGGAATCGCGGAGGGTGACTCGGGGATTATTTCCCAACATACGCCTGATCATATCCCAATGATCTTGGGAAAAGTGACGAACATGGGATATGACGGACTGGGTAATCGGTCGTCTAAGACTTGCCCGATTCGGGGGCCGGAATCAGCGCTTTTCCCAACCTTAAAAGTGGGCCATTTTTAAGACTCTTTGGTTGTGTCTTCAACCTTCTTCACCCTATAATGTGGATGTCAGTGAATGACTTCCTCTTGCTCTGCGGGCCACCCCAAAAGCCCGGTTCCGGTTCGGCCGGGCCACGCAAGAGGCGACCAACACAACACCCACAAACCAGCCCGAAAGTCCCATACACGGGGAATCCCTCCCCTGTAGATGGAGTATTCGCCGCTGCCGGTGGGGGCAATGGGGGAAGCGGTTCGGGTGCAGGGGATGCCCGGCGAAAAAGGACTTAAACAAAGTGACTCCTCAAGAAATCTGGAACGCCGCTTATCATCAACTAGAGCTTCAGTTGGACCGCGCTTCTTTCGAAACGTGGGTGCGCGGGACGGTGGTGCTGGAGGCGCGCGAGGAGCGCAGCCACCTGCTGCTGGTGCTGGGCGTGCGCAGCGCCTTTGCGGTCGAGCAATTGCGCACGCGCCTGCTGCGCAGCGTGACGCGCATCGTGCGCGATGCGGCCGGCCGCCCGGTTGAACTGCGCTTCGAACTATCGCGCCCGGCCGCCGAAGCCCCGGCCGCCCCCACCGACGAGATGCCGCTGTTCCGCCTGCTGGCCCAGCAATTGCCGGAACGCGCGACTGCCCCCACGCTGCATCAGCAGATTGCGCGGCCCAACCGCCCGGAACTCCCCGAGAGCGAACTTAATGCGCGCTTCACCTTCGACCGTTTCATGAGCGGCAGCGAGAACCAGATGGTGATCGCAGCCGCCCGCGCTGTCGCCGAGCAGCCCGCCGCCGCCTACAACCCGCTTTTCCTGTGGGGCGGCGTCGGTTTGGGAAAAACCCACCTGCTGCACGCCATCGCCCATGTGTGCCGCGAGCGCAACCTGCGCGTCGTCTATGTGCCTTCGGAAGCCTTCACCAACGATCTGGTGGACGCTATCCGCCAGCGCACAACTGCCATGTTCCGCGAACGCTATCGCAGCGCCGACGTGCTGCTGGTGGATGACATCCAGTTCATCGCCGGCAAGGAAAGCACGCAGGAGGAGTTCTTCCACACCTTCAACGCGCTGGCCACCTTCAACAAGCAGATCGTGCTGGCCAGCGACCGCCCGCCGCGCGAAATGAAGACGCTCGAAGAACGCTTGCGCTCGCGCTTCGAGGGCGGGCTGGTGATGGATATTCAGCCGCCCGATCTGGAAACGCGCATCGCCATCCTCGCCAACTGGGCCGATGAGCGCGGGCTGAATGCGCCACCAGCCGTTCTGCGCCACATCGCCGGGCGCGTGACCTCGAACGTGCGCGAAATGGAAGGCGTATTCAACCATATGGTGGCCGCCCTGCGCTTCTCATCCAGCGCCGCTACGCCTGATTTGGCCGATGCGCTGATTGATGGCTACCGCCGCCCGCGCCGCCAGATCACGCTGCAGCAGGTGGTCGAAATCGTCGCCCGCCATCACGGGCTGGACACCGCCGACCTGATCGGGCCGCGCCGCCACGGGCCGGTCAATCACGCCCGCCAGATCGCCATGTTCCTCGCCCGCGAACTGACCGGCGCATCGCTGCCGCAAATCGGCGACGCTTTCGGCGGCCGCACGCACAGCACCGTGCTGCACTCGTGCTCGCGCATCAGCACCGTGCTGGATGACGATCCGCTGCTGCAGGCGGTGGTCGAAGACCTGCGCCGGGTGCTGCAGCGGGCGTAGTTAGGGCAACCACGAAGACACAAAAACAGAAAGATGCACGCCGGGTTGGGAACAGCGCCCGGCGTGTTTTGCGTTATGTGGCATCCGCTCACCCCGGTTAGTTCCCGCCCTCTGGAGTCAGCGTCCAGACGGTGATTTCGGGCGAACAGAACCAGCGCGCGCGTGGCGCTCCCCAGCCTTCCAGGCCCAGCCCGCGCGTGGTGTAGAGCGTGGCGCGGCCCAGCGTATAACGACCCCGGATGAAGCGCCGCCCATAGGCACTGCCGCTGAACAGCGGGCCGAGGCCGGGAATCACAATCTGGCCGCCGTGCGTGTGGCCACACAGAATCAGGTCGAAGCCAGCCTCGGCGGCTTCCGGCGCGATATCGGGCGAATGGGCGATCAATAGCCGGGCGCCTTCGCTTGGGCCGCGCCGGATGGTTTCGGCCAGCGCCGCGCGGTCGGTGGGCAGGTCATGCGTGGTGATCAGCCCGGCGATGTGAAGCGGCCCGGCTGGCGTTTCCGCCGTGTGCCATTGATTGAGCAGCAGGTGGATGGCCGGCATTCCGCGCACGAAAGCCTGCACGCGCGGCAGCGGCTCGACGATGGGCGTGCCCGGTACGGCATATATCCCAAACGGCGCGCTCCACTGCGCAATCACGGCCCGCACATCGGCTTCAGCGCGCGGATCATCGCGGTAAGTGAGGTTGACGAAATCGCCGCTGAAGGCGATCACGTCGGGCTTCAGCTCGCGCAGCAGGTCATTCAGGCGGCGTTCGCGGGCTGTGATGCGCTCGATGTGCAAATCGCCGATGTGGATGAGGCGCAGCGGGCTGGTCAGCCCGCGCACGGCCAGCGTTTCCTGCGTGACCGTCAGGCGGAAGGGCGCGATCCACGTCGCGTAGGCGGCAATCAACGTGACCGCTGTGAGCCACAACGCCAGTACGGGTAAGGCCGGCCACAGCAGCGCCAGCACCAGCCCGCCGAGTGCCAGCAGCGCACACAAGGCGAGGGCCGGTGGAAGCGGCGGGCCGAAACTGCGCCCGGCGCGGGGCAGCGCAGCCAGCAGCCCCCAGTTGACCAGGCAGGCCGCCAGCGTCATGGCTCCGGCCAGCACGGCGGGCAGCCCGGGCAGGCGCGCATCCCAAACCAGCGTAACGAGCGCGCTGTTGGCTGCCATCAGCGCGGCAGCAAAGGCCGGGGGCACATTCGCCAGTTCGGCCGAGGCCACCAGAACCCGGTGCAGCAGCGTTGTTTCGGTGCCGGGCGGGGTTGAATTGAAGCGATCAGGCACGGCCTCAACCGCTGCCCGTCACGACCGCTGGCGCTTCGACCGCCGGCAGACGTACAGTGAATACGCTGCCTGTGCCCTTCTGCGACTGGACGGAAATCTCGCCGCCGTGCAGCTCGACAATTTCGCGGGCGATGCTCAAACCCAGCCCGGCCCCTTCGACTGCACTGGCGACCCGGTAGAACGGCTGGAAGATGTAAGGCAGGCTTTCGGCAGAAATGCCCACGCCGCTGTCCTGCACTTCGATCAGCACGCACTCCGGGGCAGCCGCCGGGTGAATAGTCAGCGCCACTGCTCCGCCAGCCGGCGTGTAATTGAGGGCGTTGGTCACCAGATTGGTGATTACCTGCGTGATTCGTTCGGGGTCGGCGTCGGCGTAAATCGGCGTATCCGGCAGGCGGGCGGTGAAGTTCAGGCCCTTGCGCTCGGCTTCGGGAAGCTGCAGCCGGTAAATACCGTCCGTCAGCGCCACCATATCCGTCACTCGTTTGCTCAGGCGCGTGATGCCGCGTTCCATGCGCGTCAGGTCAAGCAAATCCTCGACCAGACGGCGCATGCGCTCGGTCACTTCTTCGAGGATTTCCACGTGCTCGTCCAGCCGTTCCGGGCGGCGGCGCAGCAGGTAGAGCCGGGTCTTGAGGTTGGTGATCGGCGTGCGCAGCTCGTGCGAGGCGTAGGCCACCAGGTTCGACTGTTGCATTTGCAGCGCCTTCTCGCGGCTGACATCGCGCACCAGCACCACCAGGCGCAGATCCGGCGCATCCGGCGGGCTGATGACGCTCACGGTCAGGCCGGCATCCATCAGGCTGCCGTCTTTGCGCCGCAGCTTCTTATCTCCGCGCCACACGCGCTCGTTTCGCAGCACGCCGGTGATGGCCAATTCGCCCGCCAGAAGCTCGTCGGTCAGCGTTGGGGCCAATTGATCGGTCATCGCGCCGATCAACTCGTCGAGCGTGTAGCCGGTCATGGCGCACAGGGCCGGGTTGGCGTAGCGAATGGCGCGCCCCTCGGTGTAGTAGATACCCTCGGCCGTCGAGTCCAGCATCACGCTCAGGCGTTCGCGCTCCAGTTCCAGTTCAGCGGTGCGCTGTTTGACCAGTTCACCGAGCATTTCGGCGTTGTGGCGGGCCTGCTCGTAAAGGCGGGCGTTGCGAACCGCAATGGCAATCTGGTCAGCAAAGGTGCGCAGGTATTCGGCATGCCGCAAGGTGAAGGCATGTGGCCGGGTGCTGGTGAGGTTGAGAAAGCCAATTGTTTGCTCATCCAGCCGAATGGGTACGCTGCAGGTTGACTTGATCCAATTGGCTTCCATATACACGACCCACTCCGGGTCGTTCGCTACATCGTTAATCAACATCGGCTGCCCGGTCTCCGTCATCCGGCGCAGGTTGCCCGTCTCGGCCACCGGCAGGACGATCCGCAGCATCTCATCCAGGTCCGCGCTACCGGCGAAGTCACGGGCGCGAAAGACACGGGCGATACCGTCTTCAACGAACATGATATCGGCGGCGTCGCTGGGAGTGGTCAGCCGCAGCGCCGAGAACATGCGGTCCACCACTTCGTTGAGGTCGAGCGTGGCGCTGATGGCGGCGGTCGTTTCGCGCAGCGCCTCGCGCACGCGGCGCTGTTCCTGCTCGGCCTGCCGGGCCTGCTGCGAGGCCGTTTCGTTGAGCGCGAAGCCGTGCGCCATCGGCGGCTTGCCGGGCGTGAAATTGAGCGAGACGATGTCGTGCATCCAGACAATTGTTCCGTCGGCTGCCACGCTCCGGTAATGCTGGTTCCAGTTCACGCGCCGTTTGGCCATTTCCGTGCTGTAGGCCAGCGAGCGTTTGCGGTCATCCGGATGGATACACTCGATCCAGAACTGCGGGTTGTCGAGGAAGGCCTGCGCCGGATAGCCAAGTAGCTTCTCGACCTGCCTGCTGATGAAGACCGTCTCGTGCGTGCTGGTGTCATATTCGTAAACGACGCCATCCACCGAGTTGACCAGATTTTCGAAGCGTTCGCGCTCTTTGTGCAGTGCTTCCTCGGCCAGCTTGCGGTCGTGAATGTCTTCCAGCGCGCCATAGATGGTGGTCACTGCGCCGGTCGCCGGGTCTTTCATGCCGTAGGCGCTCACCCGCACCCAGCGGATTTCCCCGTCGGGCGCGAACAGACGGACTTCGACCGAGGCTTGCCCTCCCTCGCGCACGGGCGCCATTTCCTTGCGGAAGCGCGGCAGGTCGGCCGGGCAAACGATGTCGTGTACCGCCAGCATACCCTCGGCAGGCAGGTTGGTGAAGGCGGTGAATGCACCTCGTCCACTCATCCAGTCCACCCCATGAACCGGGCCGGGGCCAAGCTGGATACTGTAGACTGCGTCGCCCATCAGCGAGGAAATGCGCCGGTAGCGCTCTTCGCTGGCGCGCAGTTCGTTCTCGGCGGCCCGGCGTGAACGCTGCTCGGCGAGCCGGAACACAACCACCACCAGAACCACGCTGGCCAGTTCCAGCATCACCGTCACGCCGAAGGTGAGGATCAGCACGCTGTTTGGCCCGCCGATTCTGGTGACTTCGCCGGTGAACAGGATGCCTGCAAAGATGATGAGCACGAACAGCAGGTAGGTACGCGGGCGGAACATCACCAGCCCGATGACCAGCGCGCCGAACGTGGCCTGCATGAGTAAGAGGCTGATGAGGAATGACGAGGGCTGGCGGGTGAGGATGGTCATAGCGGGGATGCCGATCAAACCGATCAGCGCCACGCCTCCGCTCCACCGGCCGCGCCCGCGCAGCGCGAGGACCAACGCGGCGGCCAGCACCGCGATGCACAGCAGAAAAGCGGGCAGAGAATGGGCGACGGCGGAGATGAGCGCCAGTTGAATGAGCAGGACAGGGATGAGGATGGCGAGCAGCGCACTGATCACGTGCGCCCGCGTCAGGTCATCATCCGGGCTGGTCATGAAAGCGGCTGCGGTCTCGCGACGAATTTCAGCCAGTGTGGGAATGTGCACCCGGCGTTCAGGGGTCACCGTACTCCTCCGCGCTGGAGGCGTGCCTGATATTGCTTGATCGGATTATAATGCCCGCTCCACTCCTTCTTCATCATGGATTCATGGCATGGGCTTCGGAAACTTGTGGTACATCATCAGTCCGTTCCGCTGGGCACGGGCGCTTGTTCGTGAACTGCGCAATCTCCGGCGCAGGCGGCGGCGCGATTTGGAGTATATCCTGATCCGCCTGCCATCCGAACTGCCGCCGCTGCCCGAGAGCCGTTCGTGGCTG
>JAEURB010000182.1 GCA_016788435.1 Anaerolineae bacterium
GTGAGGGTAGTCGTGTAGGTGAACATCAGAGTTGAAAGTTAAAAGTTAATAGTGGTGTGAGGGAAGACGTGTTCCTGCCTCCCCTCACTTTCAAGTTTCAACGTTGCACGTTCACCTCTGCCTTCAATCCAGCGCTCGATCAGGATCTTCTTGTCGGTGAAGAACTCGATCGAGTCGAGGCCCTGGCCATGCAGGTCGCCGAAGAACGAGTCCTTCTGGCCGCCGAACGGGAACGAGGCGGTCGCGGCTGCCACACCGATATTGATGCCGATATTGCCTGCGTTCACACGATACTTGAACTCGCGGGCGGCGAGGCCGCTGCTGGTGAACAGGCTGGCGGCGTTACCGAAGCGGCTCTTGTTGATGACGTCTACGGCGCTGTCAAAATCCGGCACGTGAATGATGGACATCACTGGCCCGAAGATTTCGTCGGTCGCGACCGACATTTCCGGCGTGACGCCATCGAGAATGGTAGGCCCAACCCAACTGCCCTGTTCCAGCCCCGCCACCGTCTTGCCACGCCCGTCAAGGATCGGCTGTGCGCCTTCGGCCACGCCGGCGGCGATCATGCTTTCGATGCGCTCGCGCGCGCTCTCAGAGATGACCGTGCCCATCTGCGTGCTTTCATCGAGGCCGTTTCCAACGCGCAGCGCCGAGGCGCGCTTGAGCAGTTCGGCCTTCAGCGGCTCGTAGGCATCGCCCACCGCCACCACCACCGACCCCGCCAGGCAGCGCTGACCGGCGCAACCGTACGACGAGCCCATAATGTTGGTGACGCTGGCGGCCATATTGGCGTCCGGCATGACGGCGATGTAGTTCTTCGCGCCGCCCTGAGCCTGCACGCGCTTGCCGTGCTTGGCGCACACTTCGTAGACGAGTTTCGCGATGGGCGTGCTGCCCACGAACGAGACGCCGGCGATGCCGGGGTGTTCCATGACGGCCATCGAGGCTTCCTTGCCGCCGTGTACGAGGTTGACGACGCCTTCGGGCAGGTCCAGCTCGTCCATGATCTCGTAGAGCAGGTCCATGCTAATCGGCGTTTGCGGCGATGGCTTGATGATGTAGGTGTTGCCAGTGGCGATGGCCGTCGGCAGGAACCACAGCGGCACCATCAGCGGGAAGTTGAAGGGGGTGATGGCGGCGAACACGCCGATCGGCTGGCGCTCGGCGGTTTCGTCAATGCCGCTGCTGACGTCTTCCATCTTGTAGCCGCGCATGAGGGCGGGCACGCTCATGCCATATTCGATGCTCTCGATGCCGCGCCGCACTTCGCCGCGAGCCTCGTCGCGCGTCTTGCCGTTTTCCTCCACGACGATGCGCGCCAGTTCCTCAAAGCGCCCCTCGAACAGGCCCTTGAGGCGGTACAAATACTGCGCGCGGCTGAGCATCGGCGTGGCGCGCCATTCCGGGAAGGCTGCGCTGGCCGCCTGCACCGCGCTGTCTACGTCTTCCCGCGTGCCTTCCGGCACATAGGCCAGCACTTCACAGGTGGCGGGGTTGATGACGGGCGTCGTTTTGTCGCTCGTCGAGGCCACCCACTCGCCACCGATATAGTTCTTCAGCGTGCGCGTCATCTCTTCACCTCTCCTCAAAGCCGGGCAAACATTAAACTGCCGTAGATTGTACCGTCATTGGCGAACGTGCTTCAACCCGGAGTGCGTGGGAGACGGGGCTGTTGCAAAGCCAGGCAAGTAGCCCCAACATGGTGGCTTCAGCCCCTTGCTTGAGGCGGCAACGGGCTGAAGCCCGCTGTTGCATTCCTCTTTCCCCTATGACTTTGCAACAGCCCTGGCGTGAGGATGAGGGTAAGGCCGGCAGCGGTGGGTAATGGTGCTGTGGTCGCAATCCCACCCTTGGCCCCGCTTTGCGTCCATCCCGTCTACTAAAGCGTCGCCCCAAACGCGCCCGCCTCTTCTATCCTGATGATTGTCCCCTTGCCGCATGGAGCATCAGTTGTCGCTTATTCTGTCCACAGGTCCACTACCTTCTTCACTCAAGTGTTTGTCTCTTATATTGATTCTGTCTCCTTGTCCGCTCTTTCATAGGCTTGCTAATAGCGCAGCATCCTCCCCCTACCCGAGGCGGAGAGGCGGCATTCATGGCACGATCTTCCACCCCTCTCCGCACGCGGAGAGGGGCCGGGGGTGAGGTTTCGTTTGAGAGTGCCGGGGGTGACGTTTCTTGGGCAGCCCTGAAGCCCTGATAGACGTGAGCGTATCCGCCACAACGACCCGGCGCGTCATACATCAATCCAGAAACGATCATATACTGGACGATAAGTCATTACCCTATCTTATTTGCGTCGTAATGTGAGCCACATCGTGGGTATTTCTGGTGACGGGAGAGAACGATGAACATTCTCAGACTGGCTGGAATCTACTTGCTGCTGGTGCTGGCTGTGTGCCCGGTTGGCGCGCAGGACGAGGAACCCGGCGTCATCATCCAAAGCGGCAGTCTGTCATCGGCGCTCACTCTTAACCCGATCCTGGCAGGTGATGCCCAAACGGGTCGAATCGTCGGTTTCCTGTTTCCGGCATTTTTGAATGCCAACGTCGCGGAAGGCGTGTACTCGGCGTACGACCCCCCGTTTGCGGCCGGGGGCATCGTGGATACCTGGGAGATTGATGAAACCGGAAAGGTATACACCTTTCATCTGCGTGAAGGGCTGACGTGGAACGATGGCGACCCGATAGACGCGGCTGACGTGCTGTATACATGGCATGTGATTCAGGCGGGGGCCGAAGGCGTACTCAATACGCCGGCCTCGTTTGTCATTGATCCAACCGGGCAATCCGGCATTCTGGACGTGACGGCTGTGGACGACCATACAGTGCAGGTCACCTTCGCCGCGCCGGAATGCACGATGCTCGGTTATGCGGCCGGCCTCGGCCCGCTACCTTCGCATGTGCTGCCCGCCGACCTGTCGCAGTTCGAGGACTCGCCCGAAATCCTGAACCCGACGGTTACTCAGGGCATGTTCAACTTCATCGCTCAAATCCCCACCGAGCAAGTTTCGCTCGGCATCAACCCGGGTTGGTTCGATGCGCCCGAGGAAATGGGAAATCTGGCCGGATACATTCTGAAGAGTGTGCCTGATGCGACGGTGGCGCTCGAGCAGTTGCTGGCCGGAGAGGTGAACCTGATGGATGGGGCTTTACCTGGCCGGCGCGAGGAACTGCGGCAGATGGCGCAAGACGGGCAGCTTCAGGTAGCTGAGTACACCGGAGGTAACTGGGCGTATCTGGCGCTCAACTTCGCCGACCCTGAGAACCCCCGCGATGGTCTCGATGCGGACGGTAATCCGATTGATCAGGGGCATCACCCGATATTCGGCGACGCGCGCGTGCGCCAGGCCGTCGCCAGGGGGATAGATATGGACGCGATCGTCTCGGCGGCGCTGCTCGGCGAGGCGGAGCGGATGAATTCGTTCATCATCCCGTCCTCGTGGGCCTATAACCATGATCTCCCGCTGATTGCGCGTGATCTGGGCGCGGCCACTGACCTGCTGGATGAGGCCGGCTGGACGGACAGCGACGGCGACGGCATTCGCGAGGCGCATGGGGCTTTGTACGCCGAGGAGGGGACGCCGCTGCGCTTTTCGCTCTTTGTGGTAGCCGGAAACCAGGCGGCCGACTCGGCAGCTCTGCTCATCAAGGATCAGTTGAGCCAGATTGGCATTGAAGTGGACATGCAGTCCATGGACTTCGGTCAGCTCCTCGCCCAGGTTGACGCGCAGACCTTCGACTCATTCATCCTCGGCTGGTCCAACGGCTGGCCGGATGACCCGGACGCGACGCAGCTTTTCACGCCAGCCAGCGATGTCATTGGGGGCGGGTCGAATTTCACCTCATGGAATAATCCGGAGTTCACCGCGCTCAACCAGCAAGCGAAGACGGTTCCCGGCTGCGATCTGGCCGAGCGCGCCGCGCTCTATGCGCAGATGCAGCGCATCTTTCAGGAGGACCTGCCCTACGTGCCGATGCTTGCGATAACCGATTTCTACGTGGCAAATAACGACATTGCTGGTTTCGCACCCTATCCGAGAAATCTGTACTGGAATATGCGGTCGTGGGACGTTCGGCAGCCGGGGCCTTGAGAGCCGGGCCGTTCACGACGATTCCACAACCGGCGCGACGGTTTGCGTATCGTAGCGGCGAACGCGGCACAGGATAGCTAATGCCGGCGTGAGGAACAGCGCGCTGCCGGCGAAAGCCAGCCGCAGCGACGCATTGCCGATCAGCCCGACGGGCGGGCCACCCGCCACTTCGCCAATCGCGTGCGCCTGGCTTTGCAGGGAGAGCACCGTAGCGCGGACCGACGACCCTTCTGGGATGTGCTGGTTCGTCCATGTGCGCAGGAACGGGTCGGTCAGTTCGCGGGCCTGCGTGAAGACGAAGTAGGCGATCAGGCCAACCAGCACGCCCGGCGCGGCGGCGAACGTCAACAAA
The DNA here is from genome assembly GCA_016788435.1 of Anaerolineae bacterium. Classification (GTDB taxonomy): domain Bacteria; phylum Chloroflexota; class Anaerolineae; order Aggregatilineales; family Phototrophicaceae; genus Flexifilum. Next base: position 4,449 of record JAEURB010000182.1, read on the forward strand.
CCGCCGATCATCACCGCCACCAGCCAGAAGAGCGCGCGATTGACCTTCGCAGGGTTCATCATGTCCACCTTGCGCCGTGCGATTTCGGCCAAGCCGATGCCGAGGATCATCCCCGCGCCGTTCAGGATGGCGAAGAAGACGATGGCGGGGAAGGGGATGAACGCTTCCAGCGCGAACGTGCGCAGGAACTGCGCCCGCCACAAGCGATCCCAGCCTTCGCTGAACAGGCCGAAGAAGAAAGTGATTAGCAGCAGGGCCATCAACACCGGTTGGCCGCGCGTCACGCGGATGCCATCACGCACCGTGCTGGAGTAGGTATGCCAGGTCGTACGTTCGCCTCTCGGCTTCGGCTTGAAGCCGGTTTCAGGCATAACGATCACCAGCAGCACGGCCAGCGCAACCAGGAGGAAGCCACCAAGCACAACGGGTAGCGCGAGTATGGCGCTGCCGAGAATAGCCGAAAGAATGATGCCAGCCAGCGCGGTGACACGGTCTACCTGTGAGCCGCGCAGGAACGCATTGCCGACGTTCTGCGCTCCGATCTCATCGGCCAGCCAGGCATCATAAGCGCCACTGGTGAACGTATAGCCCAGCCCCCACAACGCATTACCGGCCAATATCGCCCCGAAGGCCGGTATCAGCCCCTGCACGAGATACGACACGCCGAGCGTCGCGTAGCCGATGATGGTCGAAAGCCGCCGGCTGTAGACATCGGCCACCACGCCCGTTGGGATCTCGAACAGGAAGATGGTGATCTCCATCGTCGTGCCGGCCAGCACGAGTTGGAGCGGCGTCATGCCGATAACCTGCACCTGATAGACCAGCATGGCCGTCCACACCAGGCTGCTGGCGAAACTGAGAATGCCGCCGCGCAGCAGGTGCAGGCGATACGGATCCATGTGCAAGGGGTGCGCTCCCGGTGTACGGTTTTGGGGAAAGTTCAATGATCGGCAAGGATACCACGCCCATAGACTGAAACGGGACGTGATGTGCAAGAGTTATGGTGCGAGGTGGCACGATGGCGGTTACTTCGGTCATCCAGTTGGATGGGGTGAGCAAAACCTTCGGGCGTGGCAAGCGGCGTGTGGAGGCCCTTAAGTCGGTCAACCTTGAGATTGCTCCGGGGCAGGTCTACGGCTTTCTCGGCCCCAACGGCGCGGGCAAGACCACCACCATCCGCATCCTGCTCAATCTGGTGCGGGCGACAGCGGGCGGCATTCGCGTGATGGGCGCCGACCCAAGCCGTGATCCGTCAGTGCTGCGCAAAGTCGGCGCACAGGTCGAGTCGCCATCCTTTTACGGCTATCTGAGCGGGCGCGCCAACTTGCAGGTGCTGGCCCGCACTTCCGGCCTGAACGACAAGGCGCGGATTGATCAACTACTGGAACAGGTCGGGCTGGCGGCCCGCGCCGAGCAGCGCGTGTCGGGCTACTCGCTGGGCATGCGCCAGCGGCTTGGGCTGGCGGCGGCCCTGCTGACGAACCCTCAACTGCTGATCTTCGACGAGCCAACCAATGGATTGGACCCGGCGGGTATTCAGGAAATGCGCGTGTTCATCCGCAATCTGGTGGACACCGAGGGGAAAACGGTCTTTCTATCCAGCCATCTGCTAAACGAGGTCGAGCAGCTTTGCGACCGGGTGGCGATCATCCATCGCGGCGCACTGATACGCGAGGGGCCGGTCACGGAGCTACTGGGCGAGCAGTCGCGGGTGCGCATCGAGGCCGAGCCAGTTGAGGCGGCGCAGGCGGCGCTGTCTGAACGCTGGCTCGTGACCGTCGAAGAGGGCGCGCTGTGGGTGCAGGCCCAGCGCGACTCTATTCCTGAGGTCGTGCGCTGCCTCACTGCCGGCAGCATTCAGGTCTATCACGTTGGCGAGGAACACCTGACGCTTGAGGATTACTTCCTGTCCGTGACTCAGGGGGAGACGGTCGAATGAGTACCCTCTTTCGCGCTGAATGGCAGAAAATCACCGGCCATCGCCTCGTGGCGACCCTCCTGGTCTGGATCTACCCGGTTGGCGCGGCCCTGATGATGTTCATGGTCCTCACCGGCGTGCTCCTTTCCGACACGCTGCGGAACGGTGTCCAGCAGTCGCCGCCGGTCTGGACGCAGCAAAGCATGATTCTATGGGAACTGGTCAACAGCGAGATCGGCCGGTTTCTGCTCGTGACTTTCGCCGCGTTCGTCTTTGCGGGCGAGTACCAGTGGGGCACGTGGAAAAACCTGATCCCGCGCAGCGCCCGTGTGCCGCTGATCCTGACCAAGTATGCGGCCTTCGCAGTCCTGATCACAGCGGCCGTGCTGTTGGCGGTACTCATCGTCATCGGCGGAACCTGGTTGATCGGGGCGGTGGTGGGTGTATCTCCGTCACCCGCCTTGTCCGACGGAGCGGCGATGGCCGACGCGGCGGGCGATTTCGTCCAGCGCGGGCTAATTACCCTCACCTCGGCCATCATCGCCGCCTCGTATGCCGCCATTGGCGGTATGCTGACGCGCTCGATCATCGGCGGCGTCATCGTGGGCTTTCTGCTGCAATTCGCCGAACAGGGAACCGCGCTGGTGACCATCCTGATCGGTCAGGTGGTGCCCGCCTTGCGCGGCTTGTTCGCCCTGTATCTGTACACACCAGCCTACAATCTGGGCAACATCGGCTCGATTGCCCGCTACGATATGCCATTCTTCCCGTTCGCCAATATGGCCGGCCTGTTCGGCCCGCACACGTTGGAAGCTTCGCTGCTGATTGTGCTGGCGTGGGTGGTGGGCCTGATCGCGCTGGTGACGTGGCTGTTCCGCCGCCAGGACATTCTCGGATGAGGCTTGCTGCGCGGGCGCAGTTCCTTCGCTATAATGCCGCCTGAACCAAAAGCGAACGGAATGCTTACACAACCCAAAGGTGCGCTCGTGCAACGTTCACTCCGCTTCCTGACTATACCTGCGGCCGCGCTGAGTCTGGCGCTGCTGGCGGCCTGTTCACCGGCCGAAACGTCCGCGTCTTCGGCTGCGCCGTCCACCTCGGTCGCGCAGGCGCTGATGCCGACCGCCGTACCTGTCACCGCGCTGCCAGTAGATGCCCAGGGCGTTTCGATTATCGCGCGCGTCAACGGCCAGGACATCACGCTTGATACGTTCCAGGAAACGCTGGAGCAGCGCGAGGTGCAGGCCGGCCAGATTCCGGACGTGGCCGCCTTCCAGGATGCGGTGCTGACCAGCCTGATCGAGCAGGCCCTGATCATGCAGGGGGCGCAGAGGTTGGGGATCGTCGTGAGCGACGCCGAAGTGGATGCCGAAGTCGCGGCCAATCGTCAACTGGCCGGCAGTGACGAGGCGTGGGCGAACTGGCTGGTGATCAACGGGTTCGATGAGGCAACCTTTCGGGCATCGTTGGCCGAGGCGCTGCTCACAGCCCGCGTGCGAGATGCGGTGACCGCCGCGCAGCAGGGCGAAATGCCGGTCGTGCATGCCCGCCATATCGTCGTACGCAGCGAAGCGGACGCCACTGCGCTGCTGCAGCGCCTGAACGCGGGCGAAGACTTCGGGGCGCTGGCGCAGGCCGAGTCAATTGACGAGTCGAGCGGCCGGCAGGGCGGCGATCTCGGCTGGTTTGCTGAGGGCGAGCTGCTGTTTC
>JAEURB010000084.1 GCA_016788435.1 Anaerolineae bacterium
AATTGGCCGTCGCGCTGGCTCTTCCACGGCTGAATCTGCGCCCAGTAGCGGCCGCTGCCCGCCGCGAATTCGAGGCGGTTTTCGACCGGGCGCTCGCCGTTAATCTGGCCGACCTGCGCCCCCGAATCGTCGAATACATTGATCAGGTAGCCGAAATAGGCTTCCGACGAGTCCACCATCGGGTAGACGACCATCGTCGTCTGGCAGTCGGGGTCGGCCTCGAAGTCCAGCCACAGCGAACTATCCTGCTGCGCCACCGGCACAATCGTCGTTTGGCCGAAACCAAGCGTCAGCGGCTCCACGGCCGAGTCCTGCTCAAACTGAAGCAGAGAGTCGCCGCTGCTGCCGAACTCGCTGCCGATCAAAACAGAATACGGCCCGTCGGCCGGGACGGTGAAGGCCACGAAGCCGTCGGTTGGATCCGGGCTCCACGGGTCGGCATTGCCGGCCGCCATGACATCGCCGTTGGCGTCGAGGATGGCCAGTGTGGCATCGAGGCCGTGAATCCCCAGCACGCGGGCGCGGATGCGGTCGCCCGCCAGCGCGTCGAAGCTGTATTCCACGCTCGGCGTATCGCTGGCGATGCGGCCCTGAATACTGACGCCGGGAAAAAGCCGGGTCTGTGCGGTCGCTGGCGCGAGGGCCAACGCAAGGACGGTACAGACCGCCAGAAGCAATATCCAGTGACGCTGGCGCATTACGTTTTCTCCAAACTCGGGCAGCACTTATGCATAGAGTGCCGGAAGTTGGGCGATTACGCAAACGCGATTAGGCTGCAGCCACTGGCTGACGGTGGCTTCAGAAGCCGCAGTCTACCACGCACTGCCCCGGAGACTCACCGCACTCGCAGACACCATTGCCATTGCAGAATACGATGATGAATCCGCAGTCACCGGTACATGAGCACGGATTCTCTCCGCCGTTGCACACCCCATCGCCGCAGAAGGGGGCCGGGCAATCGCTGCACCAGGTGTAGTCCTCGCCCGCTTCAGGGCTGCACGTTCCATCGCCACAAAACAGGCCGGGGTCGGTCGGTGGAACCGTGGTCGGCGCGCCACCGCCGCCACACGTGCCGCAGTCGTTGCAGCAGGTCGTCGCCTCGTTGCCCTCACACCAGCCGTTGCCGCAGACGGCGTTTGAGCCGGGCGGCACGGTCGCCGCGTTGACCGGCGGGAGGGTCGGTGCGATATTGCGCGGCGCGGCGGGCGGTGACAAGCGCGGCAGGCTGCCGATATCGCCGGTTATCTCAAGTACGAACGGGGCCATCCAGCCCTCTTCGCCCTGCGGCGTCACGATCTTGAACCAGCCGGAACCCGTGTCGCTGACGCCGATCACGTCCACTTCCGTGCCGCTGGGCAGCGCCCGCACCACGTTGAAGGCCTGGCTGTCTCCCCGCCGCACGTTGGCGCTCGACACGATGACGACGCCGGTCACATCTCCACCTGCCCCCGTGTTGATGAGTGTGGCGGTGGCGAAAGGTGTTGGGCCGCCGGGCGTGGGCGTCGAGATGAAAAGCGGGCTGCCACCGGCCAGGCAAGCGACACCGTCCGCCTGGCAGTTGACCTGAATCGTGAGTTGGCCGAGTTCATCAACCGCCCCGTGGCGCGGGATGAGTACCTCGTAGCCCCCGCTGCCCGCCGGAACGACCAGATTGAAGCCGCTTGCTTCGGAAGGCTGCACCGCGCCGATCATGTGTCCCGCTGCCTTGCGTACCACCGCGCCC
>JAEURB010000242.1 GCA_016788435.1 Anaerolineae bacterium
AGTACAAAGTTCGCGTAGTCAGGCACGCCCCACGCGCTGGCCGGGGCAGGCGTATCGCCGAAGCCGGGCAGGTCAAGCGCGACGACGCGGTGGCCGAGCGCCGCCAGCCGGTCAGCGGCGGGCGTCATCAGTTGGCGTGACGCGCCCCAGCCGTGCAGAGCCAGCAGCGGCGTGGCGGCGGATTCACCGCGCGGCAGCGACTCGCTGTAGGCCAGTGGTATTCCCAGAACGTCCAGCGTGGAAGGGCTGGTCATGGTTCGACGAGCGTGATCTTCGCCTGAATGCCCTGCAGGCGGCCGAGCACCCCGCCGAAGGTATGTTCCAGCGCCTGGGCGTTGTCAATTGTCGTCTCGCGCTCGGCGACCAGCGCCGCGCCCAGCATGCCGAGGCCGGTGCGCACATCCGGCGTATCGAGATAGATGCCGCGCAGGGGAGACGGGCCGATGACGATTGCGCGGTGCGGGTCGCAGAGGACGATTTGTGCGCCCATCGCCTTCAGCTTGTCCACGAAGAACAGGCGGTTGGCATACAGCTTTTCGTGGATGAGCGAGGTGCCGCGCGACTGAGCCGCGATGACGGTTGCGATAGCCACGAGGTCGGACGGGAAGCCGGGCCACGGCGCGGTTTCAATCGACGAGTCGACATCTTCCTCGCGGTTGGAGACGGTCAGCGCCTCGTGGCGGGGCACGAAAATCTGGTCTTCGCTCAGTTCAAGCTGCACACCGAGACGCTGGTAGATGCGGGCGATCAGGCGCATATCGGCGGCGGGCACGCATTCGATTTGCAGGCGGCCGCCAGTCAGGGCGCTGATCGCGGCGACGCTGGCGGCCTCGATGACATCGCAGGCGACGGTCGCCTCGGCCCCGCCCATTTCCGGCGTGCCGAAAACACGCATTACGTTCGAGCCGGCTTGCTCGATGCGCGCCCCAAGCTGGCCGAGGAATTGGGCCAACTGCTGCACATGCGGTTCGGTGGCCGCGTTGTGGATGACGGTCTCTTTGCCCAGGCGGCTGGCCAGCATCATCACCAGCGCGGTCGCCGTCACGCTGGTTTGACTGAGGACAATGTCCTTGCGCTCCCAGGCAGCGGCGCGCACATCCACCGCGCCGCTTTGCGTCAGCACATCCTGGCCGAGGTCGCGCAGAGCTTCGAGATGCGTGCGGATGCGGTTGAGCGGGAAATCCACTTCGAGCCGGGCGTGCTGGCGGCGGGCGAGCAGGGCGGGTAGAAACAGGATCAGGCCGAGCGAGGCATCCGATTCGCCCTGAGCCAGCGTTCGGCGGCTGATTGCGGTGGCATCAAGGGTGACCTGTTCCGCGTCTTGCCGCTCGACGGCCGCGCCGAGGTGGACGGCTGTATCCAGCATACCCTGCGTGCTGAGCGTTTGCGGCAGGTTGCGAATGACCACTGGCGCTTCAGTGAGCAGCGCGGCGGCGATCAGTGCCTGAGCCGCGTTCGCGCTGCCAGCCGGCCGATAGACGCCCGACAGCGGCGTTCTTCCTTCAACCTTGATGCGCACGCGTGAACTCTCCCGGTCAATCAACCGGCCGGTAGTATAGCAGACGGCGGCAGACGGCCCTACACTGGAACCTGAAACGTGAAGGGAGTGAAGCATCATGCAGGCGATGATTCGAACGCTGTTTGACTACAACCTCTGGGCGCACGAGCGCGTGTGGCCGGGCATCCTCACGCTGGACGACGAGCAATTCGCCCGGCCATTCGACTATTCACTCGGCTCGGTGCGGGCGCAAATGGTGCATGTGCTGAGTGTGGACAACCGCTGGCTGGCGCGGGTGGCGGGGCGGCCAACACCGGATCGGCTTGACCCCGAAACCTATCCCTCAG
>JAEURB010000249.1 GCA_016788435.1 Anaerolineae bacterium
CGTCGTCCAGTTCAACACCGGCTATCAGTCGCGCAGTGACGACCTGCCGGCCTTTCGCTGGACGAAGGTACTCGGCATGATCGGAGCGCCAATGACCGACGCGCACACCGCCGAAGAGGCGGCGCTCGTCGCTGACGTGAAAGCAGCGGCCGAATGGCTGGCACACTTCACCGCGGCTGTCATCGAGCGCGGGAAAGCGCCGAAAACCGGCTGAGATCTGACTCTTAGCAAGTGGTTGACATGCCGCGCCGCGACGCGTTACATTCTTTCCCATTCAGCAGTCTGCGCTGAATTATTCGGATGTTCGGCTGTTTGTGGAGGACGTAACATGAAGAAGGCTCTGCTCCTCGTAGTACTCGTCTGTTTGGCCATCTCCGCCCTTTCGGTCGGTGTAATGGCTCAGGACGAGCCAATCAAGATTGTCAACGTGGTGAACGGCGTGCTCGGCGACCAGTCGTTCTTTGACTCCTCGCAGCGCGGCGTGGAAATGATCGCCGATGAGTTCGGCGCCGAGATCAACACGGTCGAGCTCGGTCTCGACACGGCCGTGTGGGAAAGCGGTCTCGACGACGTGATGTCCGACACCGACAGCTACGACATCATGATCACCGGCACGTTCCAGATGAATGGTTATCTGGGCTCACGCGTTCATCAGTATCCCGACAAGGTGTTCATTCAGTACGACGCGCCCGTCGCCTACGATGATCCGGCGATTTGCGTGGATGGCTGCGCCAACGTCTACTCGATCACCTACAAGCAGAACGAAGGCTCGTTCCTGGCGGGCGTCTACGCTGCAGCCATGGCGCAGTCCCTCGGCCAGGAGACCCCGGTCATCGGTGCGGTCGGCGGGCAGGATATTCCCGTCATCAATGACTTCATCGTTGGCTACGAGCAGGGCGCTTGCCTCGTGAACCCGGCCAGCCAGACGCTGGTACAGTATGCCGGCGGCTGGAATGACCCGGCCCGTGGCAAGGAAATCGCGCTGGCCATGTACGAGCAGGGCGCGGGCATCGTCTTCCAGATCGCCGGTGGCACGGGCGTGGGCGTTTTTGAAGCCGCGCACGAAACCGAGAATTACGCCATCGGTGTGGACAGCGACCAGGCGATGATCATGGCCGAAACCGACCCCGATATGGCGCAGTACATCCTCACCTCGATGCAGAAGAACGTGGACGCTTCGCTGCTCCGCGCCTTCGAACTGTATGAGGCTGGTGAGCTGCCCCTGGGTACGGCCGAAGCCCTCGGTTTGGCCGAAGGTGGCGTCAGCCTCTCGGACAATGAGTTCTATCAGGCCGCGACGCCCCAGAACGTACAGGATCTGGTGGCGGCGGTCACCGAAGCCGTCAACGCCGGCGACATCTCGGTTGTCTCGGCCTTCGGCGATGACGCGGTGACGGTTGGTATGCCCTGCGCCGATATGCCCGCGTCGGATTTCGACGTGTCTGCATTTCTGGGCTAGGTAACGCCGGCCAGTTTTTCGTTGCGGGTCTGGAGCGTGCCGCAAGGCCCTTCAGATCCGCGTTTTATATCCCGCCGCGCTGAACTCTCCCAGCCGGTAAACCTGTGAAGGCGGTGCAAAGTGGCTTTACTTGAAGCGCGCGACATCGTCAAGATTTACCCGAACGGCGTGCTGGCGAACAATGGCGTGTCGCTCTCCGTCGAGAAGGGAGAGATTCACGCGGTCGTCGGCGAAAACGGCGCCGGCAAGTCCACCCTGATGAAGATTCTTTACGGCCTCGAGCAGCCGACTTCCGGCTCCATTCAACTGCGCGGCGAGCAGGTGGTTCTGTCTGGTCCGCACAAGGCGATTGCCCAAGGCATCGGCATGGTGCATCAGAACTTTATGCTGGTGGACTCGTTCACGATAGCCGAGAACATCGTGCTGGGCAGCGAACCGCGCAGCGGAATGACCCGCGACCTGAAGAAAGCGGTTGCCGATACCGAACAACTCTCCAAGACCTATGGCCTGCACCTGGACCCGATGGCGAAGATCATTGATACGCCGGTGGGTATGCGCCAGCGCGTGGAAATCCTCAAGGCGCTCTATCGCGGCGCTGAACTGCTTATCCTCGATGAGCCGACGGCTGTGCTCACTCCCGGCGAAACGACCGACCTGTTCAACGCCATCCGCAATCTGATCAACGAAGGCAAGACGGTCATCTTCATCACCCACAAGCTGCGCGAGGTCATGGACATCTCGGACCGCGTGACGGTCATGCGTGACGCGAAACTCGTTGGCATGGTCAATACGTCCGAAACCAGTATTCCCGACCTGGCGCGGATGATGGTCGGCCGCGAGGTCTTCATGCAGGTCGAGCGCCCGCCTGTCGTGCGCGGCGCGCCGGTCCTGGAAGTCAACGACATGCTGTATGCCAACGACGCGGGCCGTAAAGTCGTTAACCACATCTCGTTCCGGGTTTGCCGTAACGAAATCCTCGGAATCGCCGGCGTCGAGGGTAATGGTCAAACCGAGCTGGTCGAAGTGCTGACGGGCCTGCGCGACGTGACGACGGGTGAAGCGACCGTCAACGGCGTGGATGTCCTCAATCAAGGCCCCCGCCATGTGCGCGAGCACAAGGTGGCGCACATTCCGGAAGACCGCCTGACGAACGGGGTCGCCCGCGACGCCAGTATCGCCGACAACCTGATTATTGATAGTTACTACCGCCCGCCGTTCAAGCAGCACCTCGGCCTTCAGCCAGAGGCCATCCGCAAGCACGGGCGCGAGATGATCGCCGAGTTCGGTATTGTGGCTGCCAGCGAAGACACGCATGTCGGCTCCCTTTCGGGCGGCAACATGCAGAAGGTCATCGTCGCCCGCGAGTTCTCCTCCAATCCGCAGCTTCTGATCGCGGCGCAGCCAACGCGCGGTGTGGACATCGGCGCAATTGAGTTCATCCACCAGCAGTTAGTGGATAAGCGCACGCAGGGGTTGGCTATCCTGCTTGTCTCGGCCGACCTGCAGGAAGTGATGAAGCTGAGCGACCGCATCATGGTGATGTACAACGGCGAAATTGCGGCCTTCCTGCCCAACACGCCCGACCTGACCGAGGAGAAACTGGGTATGTACATGCTCGGGGCCGTGCACCAAACGCCCGAGGAACTGGAGGCGGCGCGATGACCCGCGCAAAACGCAATCTCGGCCTGATACTCGGCGCCGCGGCCATTGCCCTGATCACCACGCTGGTGATCACGTGGCAGGTGTTCGGCGGCGTGACCGATTTCGGTGAGTTCATCGCATCGGTTACCGCGCAGCAGGATTATCTGAACCTGATCCTGATCAACTTGCTGGTAGGTGTCAGCGTGGCGCTGTTCGTTGTCGAGCTGCGCTGGCAGGCGCTGCGCGTCATCGGCACGGTCGCCTTTGCCTTGTTACTGGGCTATTTCGTCACGTTTATCTTCAACCTGGACTCGGCCAATCGCTTCGCCAGCGGCCAGTTCAAAGTGCTGATCGTCTCCGACGCTCCGCCGGTTGAAAACGCGGATATGGACCTCGAATACGGCCAAACACGCGGCGGTGAGTTCAATAAGCAGGGCGTTGCTGAACCGCTGCGGATCGCTGAGTTCCGCTTCGAAGGCAGCGCCGGCGATATGATCTCGGCGCTGGCGTTTGCGGGCAGCCGAAACTCGGCGGTCAACCTTCAACTCGCCATTCTGGATGAGGCAGGCAATGAAATTGGCGCGGCCACCGGCGCGACGCCCGAGCAAGTTCAAGCCTTCGAGGACCTGCGCAGCGAGAATGACGCGGTTCTTCAGGGGCTGAACCTGCCGGCCGACGGGGTGTATGTGCTTGTCGTGCAGCCCGAGCCGATCCCGACCGGTGTGACTCTCAGCGAGGCGTTCAAGGCCACCAACGAGGCGTACAAGGCCTTCCTGCTCGGCCCGATCAGCCGCCCCAACCGCTGGGCGATCTGGATTCAGGACTCGTTCACGCTGATCATGGTCGGTATCGCCATCGCCATCGTCTTCCAGGCCGAACAGTTCAGCCTCGGCGCCGAAGGCCAACTCTATCTTGGCGCGCTGGTGTCGGGCATCATCGCCCTCAATATGACCAATGTATCGCCGCTCATCGCCGTGCCGCTGGCGCTGATAGGTGCGGCCGGAATAGGCTTCTTATACGGGTTGCTGCCAGGCGCGCTCAAAGCCTATCTCGGCGCGAACGAACTGGTATCCACCCTCATGCTGAATGTGGTCGCGCTCAAGTTCTTCGACCTCGTGCTGGCTAACCAGCTCAAACCCCCCGAAGCCGGCTTCAACTCGTCGGCCATGTTCCCCGCCAGCGCGGTGCTGCCGCCGGTCGTGGGCGGTTCACAGGTCACTATCGCCATCTTCATCGTGGTGGGCGTCGTGCTCTTCGCGTGGTACCTGCTCACTCGCACGCCTCTCGGCTATGAAATCCGCATGGTCGGCTCGAACCTCAAGTTCGCGGCCTACGGTGGCGTCAACACCAAGCGCACGATCATGCTGTCTATGGCGATCAGCGGCGCGGTGGCCGGGTTGGCGGGCGCGCACCTGAGCATGGGCATCTTCCGCCAGTTGGTACAAAACATGTCGTTCGGTCTGGCGTTCGAGGGCGTGGTGGTGGCCCTGCTGGCCCGCAACAATCCGCTGGTCATCCCGTTCACCGGCCTGCTTTACGCCTACCTGCGGGCGGGCGCGCAGTTCATGGAGCGCGATGCCAACGTCAGCTTCGAAATCGTCCGCGTCATCCAGGCGATCATCATCCTGCTGATCACGGCCGAGGGACTGCTCTCCTTCAGCCGCAAGCGCAAGTCAGCCGTCCCGGCCCCGGCCGCTCCGCCGCCTGCGCCGGCCTCCGCCGTGGAAGGAGCAGCCAATGTTTGATCAGGTGATTGGCGCGATTTTCAGCGCCGCCTTCCTTTCCTCTATCCTGCGTGTGACGACGCCGATCCTGCTGCCCTCAATGGGCGCGCTGGTATCGGGCGCGGCGGGCGTCATCAACATCGGTCTCGAAGGCATGATGCTGTCGTCGGCCTTCACGGGGGTCGTCGTCAGCGCCTATTCACTGCAATGGTTCGGGCCAGAAACTGGCGGGCAGATCGGGCCGTGGCTTGGCCTGGCGGCGGGCGTTCTGACAGCGGTACTGCTGGCGCTGCTGCTCGGCTTCTTCCATCTGCGCCTCAAGACCAACCTGGTCCTCACCGGCCTCGCTATCAACATCATCGGCTCGGCCGCGACGGTGGCAGTGATGTTCGAGCTAACCGGCGACCGTGGCAACACGAGCAAGCTGGCCAGCCTGAAGATGCCGTTCGTCCAACTGCCAGCCTTCATCGCCGATATCCCGGTGATCGGCCCGTTCATCTATGGCACCTTCAATAACCAGAACGTCATGACGTGGATCGCCTTCCTGTCGGTCTTCGTCGTGTCGTTCATGATGTACCGCACCTCGTTCGGGATGCACCTGCGCGCCGCGGGCGAAAACCCCAGCGCCGCCGAGTCGGTCGGTATCAACGTCAACCGCACGCGCTATCTGGCGCTGGTCATCAGCGGTATCTTCGCTGGTTTGGGCGGCGTCGCCATGAGCATGGGCTTCCTGAGCCTGTTCCAGCGCGACATGGTGGCCGGGCGCGGTTTCATCGCCCTGGCAACACCGCTGCTGGGCGGCGGAACCCCCGTTGGCACGATGTTCGCTTCGCTGGTCTTCGGCTTCTTCGACGCGTTCGCCATCCGCATCGGAACGCTGTCCATCCCGGCCGAAGTGCCGCAGATGATCCCCTATGTGGCGACCGTGATGGGGTTGGTGATCTACGCGCTCAACGGCCAGCAAACCCGTCGCGTGCGCGCGCTGCGGGCTGCCGAAGGCGAGGGGTTCGATGCCGGCTACTGGCGCGCGATCCAGCGCCTGAGCGTACTGCATGTGGTGCTGGCCATGATCGCTGTAATTGGCATCATGATCGCCATCTGCCTGTTCGCGGCCCCGAATGGCTTTGGCGGCGTGGCGAATGCCTACCCGATTGCCATCGCGCTCACCATCGGCTCGGTCATCCTG
>JAEURB010000254.1 GCA_016788435.1 Anaerolineae bacterium
GGCGGCGACGAGCGTGGCGCTCCGGCTCGGCTCCTGCGAGAGGCCGGTGCCGCTGATCAGCAGCAGGCGGCTGTCGGCCACCGGCGCGTCCAGCGCGTCGTCAATCGTCAGCGCGATATCGGCGCAGTTGTCGCGGTAGAAGGTCAGCGGAAACGTGTCCGGCGGCTGGATACCGAGCAGCACGGCGCTGGTGCGGCGGCCGGCCTTGTGCGGGATGAAGCGCGTTTCGACGCCTTCGCGGTCGAGGAAGGCGATGATGAAATCGCCCACCTTATCCTGCCCGACGCCAGTCAGCAGCGCCGATTTGAGGCCAAGCCGTCGTGTGCCGACGCTGATATTGGTCGGGCAGCCGCCGACGAGTGCCGCGAAGCTGGTGATTTGCTCGAACGGCGCGCCCACATCATTCGAGTACAGGTCAATCGAGCTGCGCCCCATGCACAGCACATCGTAGGTTCGGGCCATGAGGATGCAAGTCCTTGTTGGCGATCAACGGTTCAATTTGAGCGTAAGGATACCACTCGCCGGGCGCGTTCGGCAGCGATTGATGGTTCAGCGAGACCTTATGTGAGCCGAAGCCGCTTCAGCCACTATGCTGAACGCAGTCACAGTGGCTGCTCACGCCGGCGGAATGCGATGCACCTGTCGAAACTATCCTTCAATCGCGGCACTCTGCTCGTTGTTCTGGCGGCTGTTCTGATGGTGCTGGCCTTCTGGCTCAGCCCGTGGGAAGACGCCGACGACTGGGAGACGTTCTATTACGCCGCCCGCCGCCTGGTCGCTGCCGATCAGTCGCTTTACGACACCATGATCACCGAGAATTACTACTCGAACCCGCCCTGGCTGGCGGCTGCAATCGTTCCGGTCACGGTGCTGCCGCCCAAGTTCGGCTGGGCGCTGTTGAGCGCGGCCACGCTGGCGATTGCGCTGCTGCTTCTGCGCCGCTGGGCAGCGTCTCCGGGTATCGTGCGCATGGTGGCGGTGCTGGCCTCGCCGCCGATGATGTACATCCTGCTGCACGGCCAGATTGACGTGGTTATCATTGGTGCGGTGCTGCTGCCCGCCTGGGTTTGGCCGGTCGCCGCCATCACCAAACCGCAGGTCGCCATCGGGCTGCTCTTCGGCATCCCCCGGCGTCACTGGCTGCGCGCGGCCCTCTTCACCGGGGCGCTGCTCGCGGTCTCATTTCTGCTCTGGGGGTTCTGGCCGGCCGAGGTCATTCGCCAGCCCAAGCCGTTCGTAGGGGCCGGGCATAATCTGTGGGCGGGCCTGTGGCCATTTCAGGTCCCGATGGGCGTGCTGCTGCTGGCGCTTGGCGTCTCGCGCAAAGACGAACGCTTCCTGATCGCCGGCAGCCCGTTCCTCAGCCCATACGCGGCGCTCTCAACGCTGATCGGCCCATGGATCGCCGCCGTGTCGTTCCTCAAGCCCTGGCAAACGCTGCTTGTCTTGGCCTCGTGGTGGGGTGCAGTCGTCTACCGGCTGCTGGCCTAAGCCCTGGCCACATGAGTATCAGCGGCTTGGGGTTTCCCCAGCTTCAGCACCAGCCCGGCGGCTACCAGACCCAGCACCGCCGCTGAGATGAAGATCAGGTGGTAATCACCCAGTAGGTCGCGGAATAGGCCGCCCGCGTAACTGGCAATGCCCGCGCCGATCATGTGGCTGCAGAAAATCCAGCCATAGATTGTGCCGAGTGATGCCCGTCCGAAGCGGTTGGCCGTCAGGTTAACGGTCGGCGGAACGGTCGCCACCCAGTCGAGGCCGTAGATCAGCGCGAAAATCAGCATCCCGCGCATTTCGAGGATAAAGGGCAGGGCCGCCAGCGACATGGCGCGGAAGCCATAATAGGACGCCAGCAGATAACGGTTGTCGTAGCGGTCGCTCAGCCAGCCGCTGGTGAGCGTGCCGACGATGTTCATCAGGCCCATGAAGGCCAGCGCCCAACTGATTTCCACCTCGGCGAAGCCGTGCTCAATCGTATGCGGCAGCAGATGCGTGCCGATCAGCCCGTTCGTCGTGTAGCCGCAGATGAAGAAACTACCGGCCAGCAGCCAGAAATCGCGTGTGCGAACTGCGTCGCGCAGCGATGTGCGGCGGGTGTCGGCCGTCAGCGTGGCTGGCGAAGCTTCGCCCAGTGGTTGCAGCCCCATATCCTGCGGCCGGTTCCGCATCAGCAGGACGACCGGGATGAGCACGATAGCGGTAGCGATGGCCAGCGCCGTGAAAACGGACGGCCAGCCAAATGCCGATGCGACGCCGATCATCAGCGGCAGGAACAGCAGCTGGCCCGCCGCCCCGGCCGCGCTGAACAGTCCGACCACGATCCCGCGCCGCCGGTTGAACCAGCGCAGCGCGACCGTCGCGCCCAGCACATTGGTGACGATGCCGGTGCCGACCCCAACCAGCAGTCCCCAGAACACGATGAGCTGCCACTGTTCGGTCATGCCCATCAGCGGCAGCAGGCCGGCCAGGGTCAGCACCAGACCGCCGATCATGACGCGGCGCGGCCCGAAGCGATCCACCATGCTGCCGCCAATCGGCCCGCCAAAGCCGAAGGCGAACAGGCTGATGGCGACGGCCAGCGAGATTTCCGCCCGCGACCAGCCGAAAGCGGCCTCCAGCGGCACGATGATCACGCTCGGCGCGGTGCGTACGCCCGACGAAACGAGCAGCGCCGCGAAGGTGACGGCCACAACGATCCAGCCGTAAAAGAAGGTGCGCCGCATCAGTCGCTCCAGAACGCTTACAGCAGGCGGCAAAGTCTGTAACACAGTGTAACCGGGTTACGGGGTTCATCCAACGCGATGGCAGACCGGGCCAGGGCGAGTTTCGACCCCCCACTCCCGTCCTGTACTTCTCGGCGCAGAGCGCGCAGCGTGGTAATATCAGGCTTACTGTGCCTGGCACAGCAGGAGGTCGCGCATGAAACTCTCCGACGATCCCGGTGGCCGCAGTGGAGTCTTCCCCCGTATAGATTTGCATCCACCTGAACCGGCTCAGGTAGATGCCCCCGCGCCGCAGCGCCGCCCCGCGCCTTCCGATGATGACATCCTCACCGGCGAGCTTCCGGTTTCTGCCGAGGGGGAAGACCTCACCCGCGACGATGCGGACGCCGGCCCAGAGGCCGACGCACCCTGACGGTATCTCGAATCATGGTTGGAAATCGGTCATGCGCCTGGCTCGGCCGGACGTGATTGGTTTCGTGCGCAGGCTGTTGAAGGATGCGTGCTGTCAGGGTGACGGTTCGGCCAGTGTGACGGTGGGGGCGGGCGGCGGAGTGGTGGTCACGCTCACAGGCGCTGAACCCCCGCCGAATACGGCGAAGGCCGCCCCTGCGCCCAACAGGCCTGCGGCGATCATCAGGCCGGCCAGCAGCAGGGCGGCGCGGCGCGGTATCTCGCGCAGTCTGGGCAAGCTGCTGCTAACTGTCCCCGAAGTTGAGGCAGTGCTTCCGGGCGGCGCTCCAATCGGCGCGGCGAGCGGCGCAGGCGCGCGGAACGAAGGCCGGGCGCCCTTGTTCTGCAGGCGGGCGTTTTCCAGCAGCCAGGTTTGCATCAGGCCGCTGGTGATGACCACAGCATCGGGCATCCCCGTCACGATTTCGTTGTATTCCAGGCTGCGCAGCGCCGAGAGAATCGCGGTCGTATCGAGCGGATAATCCGTGTCGGTCAGCCATGTTTGCAGCAGCGGCACGCTGATCTTGTCGAGCGGGTCTTCAAAGATCAGGTCCGTAATGGCCGTCAGCACGAGCCGCTCATTAAGCGTGCAGGCGTTCCACTGGCGGCGGAAATCATCGGCGGCATGCTTGTACACGCTGCTTGTCACGGCGCGCACATCGTCCAGCCCAATCAGATTGTGGTCGCTGGCTTCCCATTTCTCGAACAGCCGGAAGCCGAACTGATGCACCAGTGCCGGCGAACCGCCCGTCACGCGCTGTACCGCCGCCGCCACCTCATCCGGGGCGGTGTAGCAGCCGCGCGCCGGTTCCTGAATCAGCCAAAGCGTTTCGTCCGGCGCGAGGTTCATCAGCCGGATATGATCGTTGAGAGTGACCAGCGGGCCGAACGAGACCGCATCCAGCGTTTCATCATCGGCGGCGGCCAGAATGATGCCGAGCGACGGCCAGTGGTCAATCAGCTTGCGGAAATAGCCGAACAGATCGTCGGGCAGGGCGCTGGCCAGCACCGAGTTGAGCAGGCGGTCGGCGTCATCGAGCAATATTGCCAGGTGGCGCAGGCGAAGCTGGTGGAAAACGGCCGGCAGGAACTCCTCGTCGAACCAGGCGCGGGTATCACCGGCCGGGGGCTTGAGGTCGTTGAGCTTGCCCACCGGCACATCATGCTCAATCAGTGCGGCGGTTACATCCTGTGCGATTTCAAGGAGCAGGTCGCTTTCGCTGCCCAGCGGGGCATTGCGCAGCGGCACATAGGCGCTGACGATGGTATCGCCGAAGGCGTTGTCGAAGGCACAAAGAAGGGCAGTCCGGCCGATCTTGCGCCGGCCGGTCACCAGCAGCGCGCGCGCGCCATGCTGGTCGGTCAGCGTTTGGTACAGCCGCGCGAACGCGGCCTGCCGCCCGGCAATAGGGGCACGGATGAGGTCATCCTCGGCCCCGCCTGGCGGGAAGTAGGGATTCCGCACGTAGACCGCTGACTCGTCCATATCTGCGATTATAGCGCGTGCAAACGAACAAACGCGAACGAGACGTATAGTTTCAAAAGGTGACAGCGTCTGAGGAGTCCGCGTTGGATTTCGCGGGCAATTTTCCGCCGGACTTGATCGAAGTTCACGCCAGGCAGCCGGATTTCATGCCAATCGCGCTGCTCAGCCTCTTCCGTTCGCATAACTACGCATACCGTGTAGATTAGGTGCTACTCAATGACCGAACACCTGCTCCCCGATTCAGCGCGCTTGGGTTTGGCCCACCTGCGCGTGACCGGCCTCGACGACGCCCTGGCGTTCTACAGCGATGGCCTTGGCTTGCTGCCCGTGCGCCGCGACGGGAACACCGTCTGGCTGGCTCCCGCGCTGGATGCTGCGCCGATTGTCGCCCTCACCGGCGACTCGCATTTTCGCCGCAAAGCACGCGCCAGCACCGGCCTCTATCACATCGCCATCCGCACGCCCGGCCGCCCGGCACTGGCCAACCTGCTGCGCCGCCTGGCTGTGCGTGGCGTGCCATTTAGCGGCTTTTCCGATCACGCTGTCAGCGAGGCGCTCTATCTGCCCGACCCCGACGGCAATGGTATCGAGCTATACCGTGACCGCCCGCGCACCGAGTGGCGAATTGATGACGGCCGCATTGAAATGACGACCGAACCGCTCGACGCGCAGGCCCTGCTGGATGAGGCGGAAGGTGGCGACAACGCCCCGCTCGACCCGCAAACCGACCTCGGCCATGTCCATCTGCACGTCGGCAATCTCGCTGCTGCCGAGGCCTTCTGGTCTGGCGTGATCGGCTTCGATGTTGTCTTGCGCGGCTATCCAGGTGCATTGTTCGTCAGCGCCGGTGGCTACCATCACCACCTCGGCCTCAATACCTGGGCCGGCAGTGCCCACCCGCCCGCCGATTCGGCCGGCCTGGCATACTTTACGCTGCTGCTGCCCGATGAGACTGATCGCACAGCTTTGCTGGCCCGCGCCGCAGCGGCGGGTGTGATCGTCGAAGACCACGAGGGCCGCCCGCTGCTGCGCGATAAAGACGGCAATGCGGTGGTCATCGAGCTTGATTCGTGACACACTGAAGGCGTCTTTGAAAGACGCGCTCAACGACCGTCACTCCCCGCAACTTCTCTGAACCGCTTTGCCACTGTGGGGCAAGCCGGGAAGGGGAAAAGACAGGCGTTGTGCACGTGTCTTCTCTCTCCACTTGGGAGAGGGGCCGAGGGTGAGGGCTTTTTCAAGCAAGGGGAGCGCCGCCATGCCGCACGAGTCGCAGATCGCCGCCGAAGATTCGCTGCTGGTGCGGCTGGAACGGGCCGCCGCCAGCCTGGAAGCGGGTGGCCTGTACGGCGGCGGCAAGCTGCTGCACGGGGCGGCCTTCGCGCTGGCCACCCGTGACGCCTATGCAGCCGGGGCATTGACCGGCGGCGACCTGTTGGCGGAACTCGATGCGCTGGCCGAAACCCTGCGCGCGGCCGGTATGCCCGCGTCCTTCCTCGCGGCGCTCGGCAATGCGCGGGCCGCCACGGCCGAATCGCGTGAGCTGCAGTTAGCAGAAGCGCCGGAAGTATTCGTTTGCCGCACCTGTGGCACGCTGATGATGAAGACCGCGCCGAATCGCTGCCCCACCTGCGGTGAACGGGCGCTCACCTTCCGCGAGTTCGTGCCCACCTACTACCTGGAGCCGCTGCCAATCCCCGTCCTGCTCGATGCGCTGGCGGCGGCCGAAGGTGAATTGCGCGCGCTGGTGGCCGGATTGACCGACGCCAGGATGGACGAGCATCCGATCCCCGGTGAGTGGGGCGTGCGCGATGTGATCAGCCACCTGCTGTTCGCCGAACGCCTGCTGTCGGAACGGATTCGCCTGCTGCTGACTGAAGATGACCCCGATTTGGCGGGCGCGGCTGTCTGGAATTACGCGACCGACCCGCGCACGGCCAGTGACCTGCTTGACGATTTCGCCGAGTCACGCGGGCGCACACTGGCTGCCCTGCGCGCTCTGCCGCTGGAGGGCTGGGAGCGCAGTGGCCGCCACTCCGAGTTCGGCCGGGTGACGGTACGGATGCAGGCCAGCTACTTCGGTAAACACGAGCGCCACCACTTTCCGCAGATCGAGCAAATCCGCCGCTTGCTGGCCGGATAGGGTGCGCTCATAAGCGCCCCGCTTCGCCAAACACGCGCGCAGTTTTGGCAGAACTCATGGGGTTACAATCCCGGGTAAGCGAACAGATCCCGCTTGCTTCGGCCTCTCTTTCAACTTCCAACCTTCAACTTTCGACGCTCCATTTGTCTGTCTTCCCTTCAACGTTTGACTCGCGTTCACTTCCTTGCTATAGTAGGCGCATCTCCACTCAATTTGATTCAATCTCAACACGCTCTACTTCCACATCCCGCGCTTTCTGCTCATTCGCTGGCAGCCCGGCGCACTTCCTGAGCCACCACAACCAACTCCTCTCAACCTTCGTTCTGGACAACCCGATGGATATCGCACAACTCGAAAAACTCTCGCTGGACGACCTGCGGCAGCAAGCACGCGACGCCGGCGTGAATGGCTTCAGCCGCATGAAACGGCAGGACCTGCTGCTGGCCCTGCTGCGTGATCACGCCGAAAAACAGGGCCTGAAACTGCGCGGCGGCGTCCTCGAAGTCGTGGACGACG
>JAEURB010000265.1 GCA_016788435.1 Anaerolineae bacterium
CGCGCCGTGAACGCGCTCATCGTCATTGTGCTGCTGATCTGGTTGCTCGGCACGCAGGTGCGCATCTATCGCCAGGCGCGTTTCTTCCAGATCGAAGAATACATGAACCTGCGCTACCTGCGCTGGGTGCTGAAGGCCCGCCATCGCTGGCTGCCCACGCGCCCGATGGTGGCCTGGTTGATCGGCGGCATTCTGGCCGTCATCTTCTCCGAAGGTGGCGTGGCGCTCCCCTTCATCGTCACGAGTCTGGCCGCCACGGCCGCCGCCATTCCGCCCGGAGAGGGCGAAGTCAAGAAGCGTTTTCGCGCCACCGGGAGAGCGAAGCGCCTGCTGGCCTCCTCGATGATCACCGCTGGCATCGCCGGCCTGCTGCTGGCCCTCGCCGCCGGCCTGGCCTTCTCGCCGCAAGGCCGCGCCGAATCAATCGGCTTGGTCATCGCGGCCACGCTCGGCCTTGCACTATTTTTGGCCGCCCCACTCTGGCTGGTCAGCGGCAACCTGCTCATGCGGCCGGTCGAGGCCACGCTGCGCAGCCGCTATCTGCGCCGGGCCGCCCGCGTGCTGGAAGAAATCCGGCCCACCGTGATCGGCATCACCGGCAGCTACGGCAAAACTTCGACCAAGGCCATCCTCGCGCATCTGCTCAACGGGCGCTTCAAGGCTTACGCGACACCCCAAAGCTATAACACGCTGATGGGTATCTGTCTGGCCATCAACACCGATCTGGCCGAAGACCACAGCGTGGATTACTTCATCTGCGAGATGGGCGCCTACATCCCCGGCGAGATTCAGCGCATCGCGGATTTGGTCCACCCCACCATCGGCATCGAGATCGAGGTCGGGCCGCAGCACCTTGAACGCTTCGGCACGCTCGAAAACGTGGCCACCGCCAAGTACGAACTGGTGAAGGCGCTCCCTTCAGATGGCATCGCTGTCTTCAACATGGACAACCCCTACATCCGCACAATGGCCGAACACGGCCATCCGGCCACGCGCATCGGCATCAGCAAAACGACCGGCCCCACCAGCCCGCCGCCCGGCGTTCACCTGATCGCCAGTGACGTGCGCGAAACGCTCGACGGGCTGCGCTTCACACTCACCGACGCGCGCACCGGGGCCGCCGTCGCCATCGAAACGCCGCTGCTCGGCGAGCACAACGTCACCAACCTGCTGCTTGCCACCGCTGTTGCCCTGCACGAGGGTATGACGCTGCCCGAAATCGCTCGCCGTGCCCGCACGCTGCAAGCCGCGGAAAGCCGCCTTGTTCGCCAGGTCACCGCCAGCGGCATCACGATCATCAACGACGCCTACAGCGCCAATCCGGTTGGCATTGTCGGCGCGCTTAACGTGCTGGCACTTCACGATTCCGGCCGCCGCCTGCTCATCACCCCCGGCATGGTCGAGTTGGCCGAGCGCCATGAAGAGGAAAACCGGCGATTGGGCGAACTGGCGGCGGCCAAAGCGACCGATGTGATACTCGTCGGCTCCGCCCGCACTGCCCCCATCCGCGAAGGGCTGCTGGCGGCAGGCTTCCCTGAGACCCACCTGCAAACGGTCGAGGCGCTGCGCGAAGCCGTGCACTGGTACGAGGCCAATCTGAGGGCGGGCGATGCGGTCATGTTCCTCAACGACCTTCCCGACACCTACAACACCTGAGCCTGCCCGCAGCGGTGTACAATCAGCGGCGCACCAGGCCGCATGCACCAGGAGAACGCCAATTGAGCGCACGAAAAACGACGGTCGTGGGGGTTATCTTCGGCGGCCGCAGCGTCGAGCATGATGTGTCAGTCGTCACCGGCCAGCAGATCATGCGCGCCTTTCCGGCCGAAAAGTACGAGGTCGTACCCCTCTACATTGACCGCGCGGGCCGCTGGTTCACCGGCGAACCGCTCACGGAAATCAAAACGTTTCAGGAAGACGTGCGTAACGTGCCGGGCGTATTGCCGGTCGTCCTCTCGCCGGATGTGCGCCACCACGGCCTGATCGTCAACCCACTGCCCTCCGGTCTGTTCGCCAAACCCGAGGCGCGGCGGCTGGATGTGGTTTTCCCCGCTATTCATGGTTCGCACGGCGAGGACGGCACGCTTCAAGGCCTGTTCGAACTGGCCGATCTGCCCTATGCAGGCTGTGGCGTCCTCGCTTCAGCCCTCGCCAACGACAAATGGCTGAGCAAACAAATCCTCAAGCAGAACGGCGTGCCGGTGGTGGATGGCCTGTGCTTCACCCGCCGCCAGTGGGAGGAGAACCCTGACGCCATCCTCGAACAGATTAAGGCAGCCTATACCTGGCCCGTCTTCATCAAGCCGGCCACGCTCGGCAGCAGCATCGGCATTGGCCGCGCCGACAACGACGCGCTGCTGCGGGCTTCGATTGACGTGGCCGCCAATCTCGATCGCCGCTTTCTGATCGAGCCAGCCATCCTGGGCTGCGTCGAAATCAACTGCTCGGTGCTGGGCGACGACCGTAATCTGCGTGCCTCGGCGTTGGAACAGCCGTTGTCGTGGGAGGAGTTCCTCACCTACGAGGAAAAATACCTGCGCGGCGGCGAGGGTATGAAAAGCGCCGACCGCATCATTCCCGCGCCGCTCACGCCCGAACTGACCGAACGCATTCAGGCGATTGCCAAAGCCGCCTTCGCAGCGGTGGATGGGCGGGGTATCGCCCGTATTGACTTCCTGGTGCGGCCAGAACAGGGCGAAGTCTTCCTCAACGAGATCAACACGCTGCCCGGCTCGCTTTCCTTCTATCTTTGGGAAGCGACCGGCATGAGTGGCAGCGAACTGGTCGAGGAACTCGTGCGTATCGGCCGTGACGCTCAGGCGGAGAAGCGCCGCAATACTTACGACTATCGCACCAACCTGCTCGCGCTCTCAGCCTCGCGCGGGGTTAAGGGCATGAAGGGCAGCAAGGGCGCGCGTTAGGCGGTTCGACACGAACGGCGCGCCTCTCTACAATCGGGCTGTTTCTGAACGGAGGCGACGAAGAGGGGTGACGCTGCTGGCTGTGCGCGTGAGTTTCAGGTGGCAGATTCATCTACTGCTTGCGGGAAGCGCCCTGCTCTCTATTGCAGGCTGCACCCGTGTACCTGAGGTGATCGTACTGGCGGCCACCGCCACACCGGCCGGGGCCATCGTGCCCACGCGTGTGCCCACCGAACTGCCGGCCGAGGCCACTTTTACGCCGGCCCTTATGCTGACGTCCACATCCGTTCCAACCTCAGCCACCCCGCCGCCCTCCACCGAGTCTGCCACGCCTTCGGCTACATCTGAACCAGCCACACCCACTGCTGCGGCTGAACCGGCCACCGCTTCACCGACCCTCACGCCAACGTTGCTGCCAACGGCAACTGAAACGCCCGCGCCGGGGCTGGTGCTCGCTGGTATGCCAATGGCGTTGGCGGCAGAAGCTGCCGTTGGCTCGTTCCTGCCGGGCGAGATCACCGATCGGTCACCCCACCAGATTTACCAATTGGCTGGCGAAGCGGGCACCATCCTCGACCTGAAGCTCGATGCGTCCGGCGATTTGCAACCGCTCCTGCTCGTCATTGACGCGGCGGGGCGCGAAATCGCGCGCACCCAATCGGGAACCGCGTCACAGTCCGAACTGCTGCGCGGCCTCGAACTCGCCAACGACCCATACTATGCGGTCGTCACCCGCGCCGGTGGCAGCGACGGCTACGGAGTGGGCGCTTACAACCTGTCGGTCAGCGCAGGCAGCCCTGAGTTGAAGTCAGGCATCTTCAGCCAGCCGGTGGGCTACGAGTCCCTCGACGATGGCGTGATCAGCGACGCCGCTCCCGAGCAGGTGTTCGTCTTCGACGGTGTCGCGGGGGACATTATCTCGGCGCAGGTGACGGTCCTCGGCAGCAGCCTTGACCCCCGGCTGATGCTCAGCGACCCGCTCGGCAATGTGCTGGCGATCAACGACGACGACCCGGCCAGCGGCACCTTCGACTCCGCCATCAACCGCTTCGTGCTTCCCGCCAGCGGCCCCTATACGCTCAATATCCAGCGTTACGGCGAAACAGCAGGGGACTTCCGGCTTAAGCTGACAAGAGAGGGCCAGGCCGGGCCGGGCAGCCCACTGCAAGCGCCGCTCGATCTCATGGCTTCAGGCTCAATCCGGGATGACAATTTGCTCGTCACTGACTTCCGCGCCGGTGACCAGATCAACGAAGCGGGTCAGGAATTGCGCGTCCAAACCCTGCTCACCTTCCATCTGCCCGTGCTTCCGGCCGGTGCGCTTCCCCGGCAGGCCCAGCTTGTGTTGCTCGGGTGCAGCGAGGGTGGTGCTGGTTTCGCCGGCCTCGGCCCGCTCAGCCTGTATCTGGATTCATATGGTGAGTTGAACGTAGCGGGTGACTTCACGCGGCTTCGGCCAGGCTCGAGGCTGCTCACCGAAGCCAACTCGTGCGAGAACCTTGATGTGACGAACGTAGTGGCGGCGGCCTATGCGGCGGGCGACCGGGACATTCAGTTCCGCCTCGCCTTTCGCGCCGCCAACAACAGCGGCCAGGGCGATGAAGTGCGCTTCGACCCCCGGCTGATGATCAGCGTTGGGGAGTAAAGCGGTAGCCCACGCCGTATTCGCTCTGGATGTAAGTCGGGTTCTTGATATCCGGCTCAATTTTGCGGCGCAGGTGTGACACGTAGATGCGCGGGTAATGATGCTCGCGCTGATACTCGAACCCCCAGACCTGTTCCAGCAACTGCTGGAACGTCAGTACCTGATCTGGGTGCTGCACCAGCATCGCCAGCAGCTTGAACTCGGTCGGCGTCAGCCGAATCTCGGTTTCGCCCACTACCACCCGCCGCAGCGGAATATCCACATTCAGGTGTTCATCTTCATAAGTCGTGGGCAAGTCGGCCTCGGCGGCATAGCTGCGCGCGCGGCGCAGCAGCGCACGAATACGGGCCACGAACTCCAGCGTGCGAATCGGCTTGACCAGAAATTCGTCTGCACCCAGGTTCAGCCCTTGCACAATGTCCTGTTCGGTCACCGCGTAAGCCGTCATGAGCAGAATAGGCACGTCCGACACCTCGCGGATGCGCTGGCATACCGCGCGCCCGTCCATCAGTGGCAGCGCGATATCGAGCACCACCAGTTCCGGCCGCAGCGCATGAAACAAGCGCAGGGCGTCCAAACCGTCGCGCGCCACCTCAACTTCGAAGCCCTGCGTACGCAGCTCGGTTTCCAGCAAGCGCACCAGGTCGCGGTCGTCTTCCACCAGCAGGACTTGTGTCGTCATGACTTCACCGTTCGTCGAAGGCAGTCCAGCCGAAGTTACACGGGATTTTAGCACACCTCAAGGTCCACTCGTGATCGGATTTCCGGTTGAGGAAGTTCGCTCGTCTATGCTATCCTCAGTGCTTCTTCGTCCGGCCTATCTGAACGAATCAGCGTGCCCTATCAATCCAGCGGAGGACGGCGCAACAACGTCCAGTTCGGTGTAGGCCAAACCATCTGGACGGGCAGCCCGCCCCCGGCCATACCCGAACGAGTCCTCGACGGATTACCCGGTTTCGCCGCATGGCTGGCCCTGCTGCTGTGCGTCGTCTTCGCGGCTATCGCGCCCCGCGTGCTGCTCACGATTGCCGTGCTGCTCGCCTTCTATGTCGCTATCCGCTTCGCCATCGCCGGCATCGCCAACGCCATCGGTCTGCGCCGCATCCGCGAGTGGGAGCTGATTGACTGGTGCGGCTACTACAACGAGCACCGTGACCCCGGCTCGGTTGCCTGGAATGCGGTACGCCACATCGTCATCATCCCCAATTACAAAGAGCCGTTGGGCGTGCTGGCGGCAACCCTGAACAACCTGGCCGCGCAGCACGAAGCCCGCGAACGCATGATCATCGTCCTGGCGATGGAAGCCGCCGAAGCCGAAGCCATCAGCAAGGCCGAGGCGCTGCAGAAGCAATTCGCGGGCCGGTTCCACCAGCTCTTCTACACGGTTCACCCGCGCGGCCTGCCCGGCGAAATGCAGTGCAAGTCGGCCAATCAGGCGTGGGCCGCCCGCTGGGTCAAGCGGCGGCTGGTGGATGAAATGGGCTACGACATGGATCACCTCGTGGTGACGACCATGGACGCCGATACACTTTGGCATCGTAGCTACTTCCACGCCCTCTCAGCCCTCTTCGCGCTCAATCCGGAACGCTACCTGCACTTCTGGCAGTCGCCCATCCGCTATCACAGCAACATCTGGGAAATCAACCCGCTGATGCGGATCGTCAACGCCTACTCGACCGCTTTCGAGTTGGCTTATCTGTCAGCAACCTGGTGGACGCCGCTGCCAATGTCGTCGTATTCGCTCAGTCTGCGCCTGCTTGACGGCGCGGGGTACTGGGATGGCGATGTCATCGCCGACGAATGGCACATGTACATTAAGTCCTTCTTCGCGCGTAATGCCGAAGTCAGGCTCGAACGGATCTTCCTGCCGTTTCTGGCGCAGGCCACCACCGGCGACAATTTGTGGGACGCCATCAGGAACCGTTATCTCCAAACGCTGCGCCACGCCTGGGGCAGTAAGGAAGTCGGCTTCACGGTCGCCAAAATGCTGGAGCATCCAGAGCTGCCGATCAAGCGCACCGGCCGCCTGCTGATGCGCGTTTCGCACGATATTTTCCTCGCCGGCGCGGGTTGGGTCATCCTCACCATCGGCGTGCAGCTTCCCCTTCTGTTCCACCCGGAGATCGCCAGCGAGTTATTTTCGGCCGGCTTCAACCCGATCACGCTCATGCTGCAAATCTCATTTCCCATCGTCTTCGTGCTCGGCATCATCTTCTGGTATCAGGATGTGGTCTCGCGCCCGGCGCGCACGCGGCCCCAAACGCTGATCGAGCGCATCCTCGTATTGCTCAGTTTCCCGCTGCTGCCCATACTCACGCTCATCTTCGTCGCCATTCCCACGCTGCAAGCGCAAACCCGCCTGATGATCGGAGCGCCGCTGCAGTTTCGCGTCACCAAGAAAGTCTGAACTCAGACCCTCACAGGAGCATCCAAGATGGCGAAAATTGGCACTATCGGGCTGGGCATCATGGGCGGCGCCATTGCCCGCAATCTGCTCAAGGCAGGCCACGAACTGGTCGTCCACAATCGCAGCCAGACCGTCGTGGATGAGCTGGTGGCGCTTGGTGCGGTGCGGGCCAGTTCGCCGCGCGAAGTGGCCGCGCAGGTGGAGTTCGTCTTCACCAATCTGCCCGACTCGCCAGATGTCGAGAAAGTCGTCCTCGGCGAAGACGGCATCATCGCGGGCGCGCACCCCGGCCTCGTCTACGTGGACAACAGCACCATCAAGCCTGAGACCGCCCGTATGGTCTACGACCGGCTCAAGGCCGTTGGCGTTTCGGCGCTCGATGCCCCGGTCAGCGGCGGCGATGTCGGCGCGCGCAGCGGTACCCTCACGATTATGGTGGGCGGCGACGCCGATGCCTTCGAGCGTGCCTCGGCGCTTTTCCCGGCGATGGGCAAGGCTTGGGTACTGGTGGGCGGGGCGGGCGCAGGCCAAATCGCCAAGGCCTGCAACCAGATTATCGTCGGCGCGCAGATGGTCGGGCTGGCCGAAGCGCTGATCACCGCGCAGAAGGCCGGGGTTGATCCGCGTAAGATGGTCGAGGCCATCAAGGGCGGCGCGGCCCAGATGTGGACCCTCGATGTCAAGCCGCCGCGCTTGTTCTCCGGTAATCGTGGGCCTGGTTTCAAGGCCTACATGCAGCACAAGGATCTCGGCATCATCCTCGATACGGCGCGCACCTACGGTATTCCCCTTCCGATGACGGCCATCGTCATGCAGCTTTATACAGCGATGCTCGAACAGGGTAACGGCCAGCTCGATAACAGCGCCATCATCTCGGTCTATGAATCGCTGACCGGCGTTCACCTCGACGAGCTGCTGCGCCCGGACGACGTCAGCTAGCCGGCCGACTCCATACACTCCAGGTTAAGACCTGCCTCGAATGCGAGCCTCACCCCCTGCCCCTCTCCCCACGCGGAGAGGAGAGTTTGCGGCGCAGGTTTTCTCCCCCTCTCCTGTGTTCGGAGAGGGGGAGGAGGCGGCGCTGTTATCAAGTCTGTGAAAGAGTGGACAAGTGGACAGAATCAAAATAGTGGACAACAAGCATATCTCGCGGCGTTAGTACCAATCCAGCATAGATCAGACAGGCGGTTAGCAGGTGAACGCCGGGTAGACCGGAATGCCGCAACGCGGCAGCGGCAGGCAGGACTATTGGGCGAGGGAAGTGGGCTGTGAAAGGGTTGCTGACCACAGGAAGTTATCCGAAGCTCAGGTTAAACTGCATTCGCGACATTCAATCGGTTTGTAGCCGCCGGTTTTGAACCGGTGGCGGGCTGCATCTGAGCAAATCCGCCGCTTCACCCTCTGCTTTCAACTATCAACTCGTAACTTTCAACTTTTCTTTCCGACTGAGACTGACAATCAGGTTCGTCTGCCTCTATAATGACAGACGATACCCAATCTGGAGATTGCTAAACCGCAGTGGAAATTCGCGTTCAGAAATTGATGGCACAAGCCAATATCGCGTCGCGCCGGGGAGCCGAAACCCTGATCGAGCAGGGCCGCGTGCGGATCAACGGTCAAGTCGCCAAGCTCGGCGACAAGGCCGATCCGCAGACGGACACGGTCGAGGTAGACGGCGAGCGGATTCGTTTCGAAACTCAGCGCCTGATTTATCTGGCGCTCTACAAGCCCAAGAACGTGCTCAGCACCAGCGAGCCGCACCCCGGCGATGACCGGCGGACGGTGCTCGATCTGGTGCCCGATCTCGGCCATTTGTTCACGGTCGGCCGTCTGGACGCCGACAGCGAAGGCCTCGCTGTTCTCACCAACGATGGCGCGTTGACGCAAAAACTGACTCATCCCAGCCACCGCCATTCCAAGGAGTACCTCGTCACCGTTGCCGGGCTTCCCGATGGAGAAGCGCTCGACGCATGGCGGCGCGGGGTCTGGCTCGGCGAAGATGGTCGCACCGCCCCCTGTTTCGTGGAAGTGGCACACGGCGCGCGCGATCAAAGCGTGCTGCGCGTGATCATGGTCGAGGGCAAGAAGCGCCAGATCCGCCGCGTGGCTGCCGCGCTCGGTTATCCGGTGATCAAGCTGGTGCGCACGCATATCGGCGCGTTCAGCGTCGAGGGGCTGAAACCCGGCGAATATCGTGAAATGACGGCCGAAGAAGTTGAAATGCTCAGCTTCCGCGCCCCGGAAACGCACAATCTGCGCCTGCGCCGGTTGCCCAAGGCGGATGACGATTACGTTAAATCCCCTGAGCGCCCGCCCGAAGAAGGTGATGCGCCCCGCAAGCCGCGCGCGGAACGGCCGCCTGATGACATGCCGCGCACCCGCCATGGCACAGACCAGTCAGATAAGAAAATTGACGCCCAGATCGCGCGCGCAGCGCGTGCGGCCTCGGAACCGCGCCGCGAGTACGGAGATCGGCCTCCACGACGCGATGGCGACAGCCGTCCGCCGCGCCCCTATGGAGATCGCCCGCAGGGTGACCGCCCGCAGCGCAGCTATGGCGACCGTCCGCCACGCCGTGACGGTGATAGCCGCCCGCCACGCCGCGAGTACGGAGATCGGCCTCCACGACGCGATGGCGACAGCCGTCCGCCGCGCCGCGAGTACGGAGATCGCCCCCAGGGTGACCGCCCGCCCCGCCGTGACGGTGATAGCCGCCCGCCACGCCGCGAGTACGGAGATCGGCCTCCACGACGCGATGGCGACAGCCGTCCGCCGCGCCCCTATGGAGATCGCCCCCAGGGTGACCGCCCGCAGCGCAGCTAAGGCGACCGCCCGCCGCGCAGCTATGGTGACCGCCCGCCGCGCCGCGAGTACGGAGATCGGCCTCCACGCCGTGACGGTGATAGCCGCTCGCCACGTTCCTATGGAGATCGCCCGCAGGGTGATCGGCCACAGCGCAGCTATGGCGACCGTCCGCCACGCCGTGACGGTGATAGCCGCCCGCCACGCCGCGAGTACGGAGATCGGCCTCCA
>JAEURB010000269.1 GCA_016788435.1 Anaerolineae bacterium
CGACGATCTCGGCGCCGGTCGGGAAGTCTGGCCCGCGCACGAACTGCATCAGCTCGTCCACGCTGATTTCGTCGCGGCGCTCGTAATGGTCAATGATGTAGCCGATAGCACCGGCCAGTTCGCGCAGGTTGTGCGGCGGAATGCTGGTGGCCATGCCGACGGCAATGCCGCTTGCACCATTGAGCAGCATATTGGGCAAGCGCGCCGGCAGCACCTTCGGCTCCTGCGTCGTGCCGTCGTAATTGTCCACGAAGTCAACCGTGTCCATGTCGAGGTCAACGAGCAGCTCTTCAGCCGTGCGGGCCAAGCGGGCTTCCGTGTAACGCATGGCCGCCGGGCTGTCACCGTCCACGCTACCGAAGTTACCCTGCCCGTCCACCAGCGGGTAGCGCAGCGAAAAATCCTGCGCCATACGCGCCATCGCATCATAAACGGCACTGTCGCCGTGCGGGTGATACTTGCCAAGCACATCGCCGACGATGCGGGCACTCTTGCGGTGCTGAGTGTTAGAACGAATGCCCATGTCGTACATAGAGTAAAGGATGCGCCGGTGAACTGGCTTGAGACCGTCACGGGCATCGGGCAGCGCGCGCGCCACGATTACGCTCATCGCATAATCAAGGTAGCTTCCCCGCATTTCCTCGTTGATGTTGATCGGGCGAATCTGGCCGAAAGAGTCCATGAGGCTCGCTTGTGAGTACGATCAGACAAGGGGTTATTATAGCGTATGAAAGCGCCATTTTCCAGCCGCGCTAATGCCCGCCGAACGCCATTTTCCTCACCTGATTTTCGCACGTGCGTTCGCATAGGGGTGCCGGGACATCCGGGTGTATAATCGTGGGCATGAGTTGAGGAGCACGCGCATGATCACGCTGCCCATCCAGATCACCGAAACCACGCAAGCCGTGCGGGGAAAGCGCCAGGGCGACTGGACTGCCGCCGACTGGGAACGCCTGCCGGACGACGGGAACCGCTACGAAATCATCGAAGGGGTGCTGTATGTGTCGACCGCGCCGAGCTACTTTCATCAGTGGATCGTGTTGGCCCTGTACGAACAATTCGGCATCCCGGCCAGGAACGCCGGGCTTGGGTATTCAATGGTTGCCCCCATCGGCGTGTTCATGGAGGGCGCGGCCCCCGTTCAGCCGGATTTCCTGCTCATCCGGGCGGAGAACGCGCACATCATCCGCGACCGGCGCATTTATGGAGTGCCTGATCTGATCATTGAGGTCATGTCACCCGGTTCGGCCGCTTATGACGAAGGCGTCAAGCTGGAGGCCTACGCCGCGGCAGGTGTGCCGGAATACGCAGTGGTCAACCCCGCCGAACGCTCGGTGACGGTCTATCAGCTGCAAGGTGCCGGCCAATTCACTGAAGGCCACACCCTGCGCGAACAGGAGAATCTCGCCTTCGCTGCCCTCCCCGGCCTGAGTACGCCGGTCGAATCGCTGTACGCGGGCGCACCTGATACGACACTCTAGCATTCTCATGTGCCGGGCGGCGGGGCTGGCGCTCCTGCTCATCCTGCTGTGCGCCGCCTGTGCCACCGATACGCCTCCCACCCCCGATGTCACCCGCCTGCTTGACGAAGGACGCGCTCACCTCGCGCTCTACGAGTGGGACCGCGCCATCGCCGCGCTGAACGAGGCCATTTCCGCCGCGCCGGACAACGCCGAAGGCTACTGCCTGCGCGGGCTGGCCTATGCCAGCAGCAACGGCGGGACTCTGGCCCGAGATGCGGCGATCACCGATTACGCCCGCTGCCTCGAACTCGCGCCGGATAGGGCGCTGGCTGATTTGGCTAGCCAGGCCCTGACTGTCCTGCGCGCCGCAGCCGAGCAGTGATATTGCCCTTGTTGGACTCTCCGTAACGATGTACAAACACGCTCCGCTGCGTTTAGCTGGCAGTTCACCCCGGAGCCGTCTATGAAAATCCTGAAAATTGTCTTGATTGCTGGTCTGGTTCTGTTGTTGGCCGTCGTACTGGGCGGCTTTCTCGTCTACAACGACACGACGGAAGGCCCGCTGCCACAAACCAGCGGTTCGATCAGCGTCGCCGGGCTGAATGGCCCGGTCGAGATTCTGCGCGATGCCAACGGCGTGCCGCATATCTACGCCAGCACGCCGCATGACCTGTTCTTCGCGCAGGGCTACACGCAGGCGCAGGATCGCTGGTGGCAAATGGAGTTCAACCGCCATACCGGCCAGGGCGCGATTGGTGAATTAACCGGCCTGAACAAGAGCGCGTTCGGGAACGACCTGTTCATCCGCACCGCTGGCTGGTACCACAATGCCGAGAAAGATTTGGCGGCGGTTGACCCTGAAACGCTCACCGTCCTCGAAGCGTTCGCTGAAGGCGTCAACGCCTACATCATGGGGCGCGCGCCCGAAGACCTGGCGATGGAATACCGCCTGCTCGGCGTTACCGGCGTGGATATCCCCATCGAGCCATGGACGACGCTCGACACGCTGGTATGGGGCAAGGTGATGGCCTGGAACCTGACCGATACGATGTGGAACGAGCTCGAATGGGCGTCCATCATCGAGGCTGCCGGCCCCGAAATGCTGACCGATTACACCCCGCCCTTCCCGTATGACGACCCATCGAAACCGACCATTCTGGCCGAGGCTGACCTGCCGCTGACCGAGGCCAGCCTGAGCGCGCAAGCCCCGGCCACCACTTCCGTGCCGGTTCTGCCGCGCATGGCCGGCGGCGTAACCGGCACGCTGGTTTATGTTGGCTCCAGCGCCGCCGAAGACCCCGGCATCGGCAGCAACAACTGGGTGGCAACCGGCACGATGACGGAAAGCGGGCAGGCCCTGCTGGCCAACGATCCGCACCTCGGGATTCAAATGCCCGCCATCTGGTACGAAGTCGGCCTGCATTGTATGCCCGTCACAGAGGCCTGCCCGTATGATGTGGCTGGGATGGCCCTGCCCTCCGCGCCAGGCGTCATCTCCGGCCACAACAACCGCATCGCGTGGGGCGTTACCAACGTCGGCGCGGATGTGCAGGACCTGTATCGCATCACCGTCAACCCGGATAATCCGCTGCAGTACGAGTGGAACGGCGAGTGGCGCGATATGACCGTGCGCGAAGAGACGATCAACTTCGGCGATGGCGAGCCTTCGGTCACCATTCAGGTGCGCGAAACACATCTCGGCCCGATCATCAACGACAACGATCTCGGCGAGGACGGCCAGCCAACCGGCTTCAACAATACCGACCCGGTGGCGCTGCGCTGGACGGGCAACGAACCCAGCACGCTCCTGCTGGCGGCGCACAAGCTCAATCTGGCACAGAACTGGGATGACTTCCGCGAGGCCCTGCGCTACTGGGACGTACCGGCGCAGAACTTCGTCTACGCCGATGTGGACGGCAACATCGGCTATCAGACGCCGGGCAACATCCCGATCCGGGCCGCTGGTCACGATGGCATCACGCCGGCCGATGGCAGCACCGATGCGGCCGAGTGGCAGGGGTTCATCCCGTTCGACTTACTGCCACGCATCTACAACCCGGAGCGCGACTTCATTGCGACCGCCAATCAGGCCGTGACGCCGCTCGCCTACTATGACCAACTGGCCGCCGAACTGGGCGAAGACGCCAACTACCTGTTCAGCACCGACTGGTCGTATGGCTATCGCGGCGCGCGCATCAACGACCTGCTCCGCGAGCTTGCGCCACTGAACGCCGACTCCTTCGCGGCCATTCACGGCGACACGCTCGACATCAACGCGCAGGAGCTGATGCCGTCGCTGCTTGCGCTGACGTTCGATGATGCGGCCCTGACCGAAACCCGTGACTGGCTGGCCAGCTGGGACTTCCACAACAACCGCGACAGCGCGCAGGCGGCGCTGTGGGCCTACTACGCAGCCCACCTGCTCGACAACACCTTCACCGACCAGTTGCCTGAAGACAGCACGGTTTCAGCGCACAATCTGTTCGCGCTCACGCTGCTGATGGACGAGCCGGACAATGCCTGGTGGGACGATGTGACCACGGCGGACGTGACCGAGACCCGTGACGACATCCTGAAGGCGTCATTCGCCGAGGCGGCCGCTTCGACCGTCGCCGAGTTGGGGGCGGATCGCAGCAAGTGGACGTGGGGCGCGCTGCACACTGCGCGGTTCGTGAGCAATCCGCTCGGCGTCAGCGGCATTTCGGTTATCGAGGATCTGGTCAATCGTGGGCCGCAGGCGGTGGGCGGCGGCAACGAGATCGTCAACGCTAACGGCTATTCGACGATGCGGGCGCTCGAAACCGGCGTCTTCCGAGTGGGCGGCCATCCGTCCATGCGAACGATCCTCGACACCAGCAACTGGGATAATAGCCGCGGCATCATCCCGACCGGGCAAAGCGGCCATCCGTTCAGCCCGCACTATGACGACCAAATCGAACAGTGGGCGAACATCGAGTATCACCCGATGCCCTTCAGCCGCGCCGCGGTCGAAGAGGCCGCCGTAGACCGGCTGGTGCTGAACCCGGCGGGCTAGCAACCTCACCCCCAACCCCCTCTCCGCCTCGGATATATAGACCGGAGAGGGGAAAAGGGCGGGCTGTTCACGAACCGCCCCTATTGTTAGCAAGCCTGTGAAAGCTTGGACGGCCGGACAGAAATTAAAGAGTCGGACTCGGACTGAGGGAAAAACCGGCCGGACAGCCAGACAGAAAGTTGGACAACTGGCACCTCCTGCAGCAGGCCAGTAGTGCACCAGCATAGAGCAGGCAGGCGGTTAGCAGGTGAATGCCCGGTAGAACAGAGTGACGCAAAGCGGCAGCGGCGGGCGGGGGAAATATGAGCGCGAGCGCATCGCGATGCGCCCCTACAACGCCATTCCCCTCGCCCGCCAACGCCGCTTCTTGCCTCAAGATGTGGGTCATGCATAGCCAGGGCCGGGGATGAGGTTTCAGCGAAGGTTCACGGCCTCAAACGAAAGGGCGCGCCCATGCAGGACGCGCCCTTTTTTGGTAGCTTTGCACGGGCCGAACGGCCTGTGTGGAGTAGCCTAGAACACCAGCCGGCCGGTGAAGAGCAGTAAAGCCGTGCCGAGCACAACGACGTTCAGGAATACGAAGATCGCCAGGAACATGCGCTCGACAGCCGTCATGCCGAGGAACTTACGCTCACCGCTATCGGCCTGAACGGCGACAGGAAATTCCGGCTCTTCCGGTTCGTCATACCCCGAACTACCCGTGCCCCTGCGCAGATCGTCGAGCATCGCCCTGCCTCCAGCACTCAGCCTGCTTCGCACAGTGTAACACGAACCAGGCCGCAACCGTAAACTGTTTTCCGGCTAACTGGCGCGTTTCCACGTTCCCCCGGTCAACCGGAACACGGCCTCATCCACCGCGCTTCCCCGCTGCACCTGCGTCCGCAGGATGGGCACACCTTCGGCATCCACGGCCGGGGCAGCACCCAGCACGCGCGGCGGTTCGGGGAGCGTGGTTTCAGCCAGCCGCGCCAGAGCCAGCCCCTGGGCCGTCATATCCGCCGGGTCGTAGAGCGCCAGCACGCCCGCCTGGTCGCCAGATGCGATGCGCGAATCTTCGAGCGCCAGCCGCGCCTGCAGGAAGTCGCTCCAGTCCACCTCCAGCGACGGCAGCGGCTCGGCGGCCATATCAGCCAGCAGCGAGATCGTCGAATCGGGCGCAAGCGCGCGAACCGCCTGCACCACCGCCGCCTCGCCGTATTGCCCCGCGTAGCTGTTGAGCAACCGCGCACCAGTATCCGCGCCCAGCCAGCGGCCAAGCAGCCACTCACTGGCGGCGTCACGCAAGTACGCTGCATCGCTGCCCTTCTCCAGCAGTTCGCCACCATGCGCGGCATCCACCAAACGCCCTGCCAGCAAGCGGGCGACGGTCACCTGCTGCGCAGGGTCGAACGGCGAATCGGCGCGCACCGCCCGCACGTAGGGTGACGGGATTTGCAGCACCCACTGGTCATTGACCGACCAGCCTGCGTCGAGCGCCTCGTCCGGCACGATCTCAATGGTCAGCGGTGGCAGCCCGTCACAGCCGATCAGGGCGCAGCCCTGCGCCCACCAGCCGGCGGCCGCATCGGCCAGCGCCGGAGCGAACGGCTCGTCGAAAGCGCGGTAACGCACAGTCAGCCCCGGCCGTTCGAGCGTTCGTTCGTCCCCCCAGAAGGTGTAGTCCGGAGGCACATGGCGCCAGCCGTCGTCGTACTTCCAGTAGAACCAGGTTCGCACATAGGGAACGCCGGCGACGATTTCCTCCACGCGCACCCGGGCACGCGGTTCATCCACAGCGGCATCCACCACATGGCCGGTCAGCGCCACATCCTGCGATTGTTTAAGCGCCTGC
>JAEURB010000278.1 GCA_016788435.1 Anaerolineae bacterium
CTTCCGGCAGATTGGCATGGAACTGGGCTTCAGGTGGGTGGAAAGCGGGCCGCTGGTGCGCAGCAGCTACAAGGCGGACCAGCAGGTGCGCGAGCTTTCGAAGCTGCCCTTCATTCACCGCCTGCCCGTTGAAGCTGAAGCGCCTGCGCCGTAGGCCGTTCAGCCACTGTTTTACAGGCCACCATCCAACCGCCAGCCGTGCTTCGGCTGGCGGTTGCTGTTTTCACTCAGGCTGCGCCAGTGGTGCTGGCCGGATGGCGCGTTTGCCCAGCCAGCGCACCCAGCACCAGCCTATAAACGCGGCCAGCGGCACGGCCAGCAGTTCGAAACTCGTCCTGCTTCCATCTGAATTCGCCAGAAAGAACCAGGGCGAGAGGATGATGCCCAGCGCCAGGATTCGGGCCGCCCATGACTTCGATGCCAGCAGCGCCACCAACGCGGGCAAAACCAGCACCAGATAGTAGTTACCAGTCGCCGGGAAGAGGAAAAAGACGCATAACGCCGCCGATACGCCGAGGTCGCGGATGCGGGCCGGCCCAGCGCGCCTGACCAGCCTGACGGCGTCGTAAGCGACAAGCGACACGCCGGCGGCCGCCAGAATCAAGCCCGCCAGCGGCGAACCCAGCAGCGACGGGGGCCAAACCGGAAAAGCCAATTCGGTGTACATGCGCAGCATCGCCAGCCAGTCCGGCACCCAGAAGCCAACTGCCAGAAACGAAAGAACGGTCAGGAATGTCATCAGAACAACCCAGGCGGCCAGCACTTTCCAGCGGCCGGTCAGCAGCAGCGGAATGATGAGCGCGGCGGCCAACCCGATCCCCATCGTGGGCGGAACCATACAGAGCACCAAGGCAGCGCCCGCCGCAACATCCCGCTTTCGGGAGGCCAGCCAAACGGCCAGCGTGAAGCCGAGAAGGACAGTGCCGGTGAATTGGCCCAGTAGAAACACATTCATGGGATAGCGGAAGACGAACAGGCACAGGAAGAAGACGAGGCCGAGGGCCAGCGGGTGCGGTTTCCAGTGAAACAGATGAATCCAGAGGATTACGCATAGGCCCATCGAAATGAGCTGAATGGTCATCCAGATTGCGATGGCCACCGGCGCATCGAATTGAACGACCGGGAAGACCGCGAATGCCGAATAGGCCGGATGGGCGAAAGCGAACTGGTCAACCCCTGCCGGGATGGCTGTGCCAAACGAGCCGAGTTGAATCCGCCGCGTCACCTCTGCCGAATACGGTGATTCGCCAGCCAGGACGGCCCGGCTTCCCACCCAGTTCGGATAGAAGTCGAACAGATTTCCCTGGGCAGGCACGACCGTTTGCAGTACGAAGAGGAAGGCCGCCAGGCTGATCGCAAGGATGACCGCGGCCAGAATCAGAACAGGGGCAAAGCGGCGGACAGCCACGTTTCAGAAAACGCGCGGTCAGCTCTCGATCAACTTGTCGTCAATTAACTGCTGCTGCACACGCTGGCCGCGCGGGTCGAAGACGAAATGCTGGCCATGAAGCTGGAACTCGATATCCAGCATTGCCTTGCCGGCGCGATTCTTCTCGATTGTCCAGACTACCCAATCGCGGAACTGCTTGGCGGTATACGGGTTGAAGGCGACGTGATCCTTCGTCATGATCTGGTACTTGTTGTTCATGATGATGGCGATGTCGCTCTCGTAATCGAGTGCGCTGCTGCCGCGCAGATGATAGAGGTGGATGCGCTTGCTCTTCAGCCCCTCGCGGTCGGCGGCCACGATGGACCATACCGGCACGTCGAGCGACAGCGCGACGTCCTTCAGCCCCTCGACGATCATGGTGACTTTGTCGTTTTCGTCGCGCGGGCGTTCCGGATGTACGGCCACCTTTTGCAGGTAGTCCACAAAGACCGTGACGTTGCCGCCGGTCGCATCGCACAGCCGCGCCGTCATTTCCTTGATAGCGTGCAGCGTGGTCACAGACGGGCTGGCCTTGACGATGATCATGCGATCCGAGTAGCGGGCAAGGCGGGCCAGCGCATGAGCCGTGCGCGGGTTCTCGCGCAGAATACCGTGCAGCGAGCCGGCCATGTCGTCACGGCCCATGAACTCCTTGGCGCGTTGGGCCACAATAATCTGATGCAGATCGCGCAACTTGACGCCCCGGCTCAGGTCAAGTTCTGGCGGATTGACACTCTCCAGGCACAGCAGCCGGTGCAGCAGGTGCGATTCGGTATGCTCGTAGGAGAGGTAGAACACATACTGATCCGGGCGAAGGGCGATATTGCGGGCGATTTGCAGGGTGGCAATCGTCTTGCCGATTCCCTGTGGCCCACCCAGCAGCACCAGCTCGGTTTTGCGTAGACCGCCGCCGATTAACCCATCCAGCGGGTCGAATCCGGTCGGCTGTGGCACATAATCCACCAGGTCACCCTGCACCACGCGTGTGTTGGCTTCCTGCAGCACCTGGGTGAGCGTGCGCGGAAGGTGAGACCCGGCGCGCGAGGGCGGCTGGACGGTTTCCTGACCTGGTTGACGCGGCCGGTTATCCCCACCATCATGCGGGACGATTCTCGTGACCATCGCTGCCTTGCCCTCGTCCCGATAATCTATGAGCCCATTACGTAATTTTAAGGGTGTTGCGTTCGTAACGCAATCAGACACATCTTAAGGGAGTGAATGGCCAATCGGCCGGATGCTGGATGACAGGACTTTCAGCGTGAATTGAAAAGGCGGGTTGTTCCGTAATTCACATGGATAGAGTTTCGTGCTAGAATGACAATGTTTCAGGTTGC
>JAEURB010000318.1 GCA_016788435.1 Anaerolineae bacterium
CGGCCGGCACAGCAAAGACGCGCGCCGAGGCCGAGGCAACCATGGTGCTGGTGCGCGAGGCGATGGGCCTCTACCGCGGGCCGGAGAGATAGAGAAAGCGCTTTTGCTGCGATAACCCCCGAAGAGGGCGCTTCAGGGCAACCCCTGCGCGCTGACGAGATAATTGGCCGGCGCGCCGCCCGGTTCGTTGAAAACGAAACGATAGGGCGCGCGCTCGCCGGGGGCCAGCGTGGGCGGCGCAAGCTCGGCCGACGATGCGCCGATCACGTTCTGCGCGGCGTCGAAGAGCGTCACCGTCACGCGCACGCTGCGCGCCAACTGATCACCTGAATTAATCACGTCTCCACTGATGACCAGCGCCCCGTCTTCCTGATAGCTCGTGCTGTCCGTCCATTCCAGCGAACCGGCCCCGATCACCGGCGGCGCGGCTTCAGGCGTCCAGCCTTCGCCGCCCACGCGCACGGTGAATTGCCGTGCGGCATCCGGCTGGCCGCCACCGAAGCGCAGACTGAAGGGCGCATACCCCCCCGGCGGCAGCGCATGGCCCATTACCAGGTCAGACGCGCCGGTCAGCGCCGCGCCGTTTGCGCCGGTCAGCACGACTTCAACCGGGATATCCGTCAGCGCAAGCGGGCCGTCGTTGGCGATTTCGCCAGCCACGTAGAACACCCCGTCGGGGGCAGTCCATGCCGAGGTATGCACAACGCGCAGATCGCTGGAACGGGCGAACGACAGCGTGTCCAGTTCGGTACTTTGCAGCGTGCCGGGCAGCGTGAGCCTCACGCTGTTAGCGGCGGCTTCCAGCGCGGCGAGCGTGGCCGGGTCAGGCGGCAGCGTGATTTCGGTGACGGCGAACAACGGCCCGGCGCGCTGGATGAAGGTGTTGATGGCCT
Source organism: Anaerolineae bacterium (assembly GCA_016788435.1). Classification (GTDB taxonomy): domain Bacteria; phylum Chloroflexota; class Anaerolineae; order Aggregatilineales; family Phototrophicaceae; genus Flexifilum. The sequence continues at coordinate 894 of JAEURB010000318.1, forward strand.
CGCTGCCGCCGCCGGGCAGAGCGCGATAACCGCTGATGCGCCAGCTTCCATCGCCCATCGGTGCGCGGCTGGTTTCGGTATAGCGGTCGCGGTCGGGCCGGATTTCGCGCTGGTATCGATCCATCAACGCGGCGAAGGCTGCGGTATCAATCTCATCGCCCAGGTGAACGGCGCTCACGCTGATTAGCGGCTGAGCGCTGCCGGGCGGCGCAAACGAGGCCGAGGCGAGCTGTGTGGTGTACTGCTCGTGGGCGGCCCAGCGGCGCGGCACTTCCAGCGTGAAAACGCCGCCGGGGTGTACGTAGGCCAGCGGCGACTCATCGGGCGGCAGCGGCGTGGGCGCGAAGACAACGGCCCCGCCCCCGTCCGAGCAGGCGGCCAGCAGTACCAGCACGAGGAGAAACAAGAGGAAGACGGCGCGTTTCATGCCCGCCATTGTAACGCTCTGCGCACATCCCTGTAAAAGACCTGTAAAACATTCCCCGCGTGGTGCGCCGATATTTCTCAACCTTCATATAATGCAATAGTGGCTGCCTGCTGCGTGGAAGGCGGAACGGCCCAGGAGGACTTTTGTGTACACGAATAACGAGTTGATGTTTCCGCACCACGTCATTCCCGCTTTGCGCACAACGCGCGGCCCGCAGTTTCAGGCGCTCGTCGAAAGAGTGAGCACGCACGACCAGTTTCACGAAGACACGCTGGCCTTCATGAGCATGATGATGAAGCTGAACGGTTGCGTGCCTTGCGAGACGGACAGCTTCCGGGCGATGCGCGGCTGCCTGCCCTGCGCGGTGCAAACCCTGCGCCGCTTCAAAGGCACCGACGACGAACTGATGGCGCTGTTCGAGCTGGCCCTGAAGGACGTCCGCCAGTTCGCGCTTTTGCACCCGCAGTATGGCGTCACCGGGCCGGAGGTGGCCGCCGTCGCGCACCGCACCAGCGCCTGAACCATAGGCATCCGCCAGAATGAACAAAGAACGCCGGAGGACTCCCTCTGGCGTTTTCCGTTGGTGGCGCGTTCAGGGTGCAATCACTGCTTTTCGGCGAACCACCCGCCAAACCACAACGCCTGGTAGAAGCGCTGCGGCGGATGAAAGCCTGCTTCAGCGGCCAGTTCCATCAGGCGAGCTTCGCTCGTGAAGTGGATATCCCGCCGAACCTGGGCCGCCAGAATCTCGATGCCGGCATCCGTCTCGCCCATGCCACGCGCGAACCAGCGCCAGGCCGTACCCATCTCAACCTGCTCGTCCAGCGTGTACGGGCTGGTGAAGACCAGCCGCGCGCCCGGTTTCAGCCGCGCCGCGATAGACGCCAGCAGCGCCCCCTTCGCGCCGTTATCGGGAAGCACGGGCAGCACCATCAGGCAGCTTGCGCCGTCAAATACAGGCTCGGCCGGAAGCTCATCGGCCGTACCCACCAGCAGCCGGCAGCGCCCGCTAAAGCCATCTTGCGCCAGCCGGTTTCGCGCCACTTCGATCATCGGCGCCGATGGATCCACCCCCGTCAGCTTCCAGTCCGGCCGAATGGATGCCAGCAGGCTGAGGTCGGGGCCGGTTCCGGTTCCCACCGACAGGACTGATCCGCCTGGCGGCACGCTGGCGGCCAGCAGCGCGGCGGCCATTCGCATCGCGTGTTCACGCCCCGGCACCGAATTGGCGGCTGCGCGCTCGAATCGCTCAATCCCTGCCTGGCTGGAGTACTGAAGTGGCCCGTCAGATCCGTCGTGGGTCATGAACTAGCCTCGGCTGCCTTGCTATCCCTTACTCAGTTCTACGCCCGATTTACCATATGGCAACCCGGCGCACCCAGTATTCCACGCGGTTTTCTCGCGCAAGGCACCCGCATCTGCCTTCCGATTCCCACCCCTTGCGCCCGCATGGTAGAATCGCCGCCATTCTGTCCTGCCATTCCGCACCACTTAACGGACTGCGCGCGCCATGCAAACCACTCGCTGGGCGGGTTTCGACCTGATCTTCTTCGACTGCGACAGCACCCTGTCGGCCATTGAAGGCATTGACGAGCTGGCCAGGTTCAAGGGCAAGGAACTGCGCGTCAGCGTCCTCACCCAGAAGGCGATGGACGGCGACCTCGATCTGAGCGAGGTTTACGGCAAGCGGCTGCAGGCCATTCGCCCCACTCGCGCCCAGTTGAAGGCTATCGAGCAGCGTTACTGGGATACGCTCGTGCCGGATGCGGCTGAAGTCGTGGCTGCGCTGCGCTTTCTGCACAAGCAGGTGTTCATCATCAGCGGTGGCCTGGCCGAGCCGGTGCGCGGTTTCGGCAAGCGCCTCGGCGTGCCGCCCGAGAACATCCGCGCCGTCGAACTGGAGTACAACCAGCTTTCCGGTGAGTGGTGGCGCTACAACGAGCCGCAGCAGCAGGCGCGCCAGACCTACCTCGACTATGACGAAGGCCCGCTGACCGTCTCCAGCGGCAAGCCGGCCATCGTCGAGGAACTGGCCGCCGGGCGCTTCGGCCGCCGCCTGATGATCGGTGACGGCGCCAGCGACCTCGCCACACGCCCGGTGGTGGATATGTTCGTCGGCTTCGGCGGGGTAGCAGCGCGGCAGAAGGTGGCCGACGGCGCGGATATTTACGTGCCGGTCAACACCCTCGCGCCCATCCTGCCGATTGCCGCCGGCGCTAAGGGCTACGCCCGCGTGGTGGGCACGCCGCATCAAACGGTGTTCGAGCGCGGGATTGCGCTGGCCCTCAATTCCGGCGCACACTTCCACGACGAAGACCAGCGCGCCGCCTTCGCTGCAGCGTTCGTGAAGGGCAGTTGAAAGTTGAAAGTTGAAAGGTAGCCACTGAGAGGCGATCATACGCCCCAAACAGATGGCCGCGTTTCCTCCGTACACCGAACGCGGTTGTGGTGTTCTTCAGGCTGATAGCATCGCCCGCTGGCAACTTCTTTTCTTTCAACTTGCAACTTTTAGCTTTCAACTACCAGGGAACCCTGCATGTCTACTTTCTGCCCCCAAGCTGTGATCTTCGATATGGATGGCCTGCTGGTCGATTCCGAGCCGGTGTGGCAGGAAGTCGAGGACGACCTGCTCACGCGGCGCGGCTACCAGTTGGATGCCGAGGTGCGCAGTGGCCTGATCGGGATGCGGATGGCCGACTTCTGGGGTGCGATGGTGCGCGAGTACCAGATTTCTGAAGCGCCCGAAACGCTGATCCGCGAGGTGACGGACGCGATGGTGGCGGCCATTCCCGGCCATGTAGACCAGCGCCCCGGCGCGCAGGAACTGCTCGATTTCCTCCACGGTCGCGGTGTGCCGTGCGCTATCGCCTCGTCGTCGCCGATGGCCATCATCCAGGCGGTCGTCGAATCCGAAGGCTGGCACGGCTATTTCAAGGCGTATATTTCCGGCGACCAGGTGCTGAACGGCAAGCCCGCGCCGGATATCTATCTGGAGGCGGCGCGGCAGTTGGACGCCGAACCGGCCGCCTGCCTCTCGCTCGAAGACAGCCGCAACGGGGCGCGGGCAGCAGCAGCAGCCGGTACAGTCTGCTACGCCGTGCCAGACCTGAGCCACGGCCACCCTGACCAGTTCGCGGAAATTACCCCGCACGTCTTCGCCAGCCTGCACGAGGTACGCGCTGCCCTCGCCGAAGCTGACTGCTTCGAGGGATAATCGGCCTATGCATGAAATCCTGATCGCCACGCATCTGACCGACGACAGCCTGACTCTGCTCAACGGAGAAGGCGATGTGACGGCCGCGCCGGTTACGCCGGTGGCCCATACACTGCGCGAAAAGCTGGCGACTGCCGCCGCCATTATCGCCCGCGACGACGTGGTGCTGGACAAGGCGCTGCTGGCGCGTGAATCATCGCCTAACCTGAAGGTGATCGGCTGCGTGGGCGCGTCGGTGAGCGGCGTGGATATGGCAGCGGCCACGGCGCGCGGCATCATCGTCATGAACACGCCGGGCGCGAACGCCGTCGCTGCCGGCGAACTGACGCTGACGCTGATGCTGGCGCTCAGCCGCAAGCTGGTGACCGCACACACCAGCCTGCGCGAAGGCTACTGGCTGCTGGACCGCAAGCGGCAGGCCGGCACGCAGCTTTACGGCAAAA
>JAEURB010000320.1 GCA_016788435.1 Anaerolineae bacterium
CCCCCGATGCTGAGGGAGACCTCCTCTTTGGCGGTCTTCTGCCCGGCGCGATTGACCAGATCGATCTCCCGTCGGGCGGGGTGGCCAATAGTGCGGAGCCTGTCGTGGGTTTGCCGGGGGACAACGGGTTGCAGTCTTACATTCTCGCCGCTGATCCGGTCAGCGGGCGCATGGCCGTCAACGTTGACGAGATGGATGACTCCCCGCCCACGTACGCAGTGTGGCAGGCTGGGCCTGAGGGCGAGCCGTTCGAGCCATTCGCCTCGCTCGGCGCGTTACCTATCCGCCATCTCGCATACTCGGCCGATGGCGAGTGGTTGATGGCGATCCAGCCGCTCGTCTCGCGGCAGACCGAAGCAGCGATCCCGCTCGTTTCGACAGTGACCGGCGAGACAGTCACGCTCGATCTGGACAGCGGCGGTTTTGCCGAGCCTCGGCTGATGACGGCGGGCTGGTCGCCGACTGGAGACGCGCTGGCTTACGTGGTGCGTGACGACGGCAACCCGGCGGCGTCGGGACTGTACATCGCGCCCAGCCCCGGCGAACCCGGCCACCTCATCCTGCCAGGCGAGTTCTATGGCACAACCTGCTGTATGGGGATGTCCATTCGCTGGGCCGCCAATGACGTCATCATGATTGGACGTGGTGCACAGCCGGGCGTGCTATTGGTACAAGTAGGCCCGTGACGTCGTGCCTTGCGCACACCGCGCCCGTTCATTATCCTCACCGCATCAGCGGTAGAAGGGACATCATGGCCAAATACTACGAAGCGATGAACGAGCAGATTATGGCCTTCATCGCCCGGCAGCACATCTTCTTCGTGGCCAGCGCGCCGCTCACCGCCGAAGGGCACGTCAATCTGTCGCCCAAGGGCCTCGACTGCTTTCGCGTGCTGGGGCCGAACAAAGTGGCCTATATGGACCTGATCAGCAGCGGCAACGAGACTTCGGCGCATATCCACGAAAACGGCCGCATCACGTTCATGTTCTGCGCGTTCGAAGGATCGCCCAATATCCTGCGGCTGTATGGCGCAGGCCGAACGATACTGCGCGATACGCCGCAATGGAATGAACTCAGCCCGCTGTTCACCATCTATCCCAGCACGCGGCAGTTGATCGTGGCCGATATCCACAAGGTGCAAACCTCGTGCGGCTATGGTGTGCCGTTGTACGACTATCAGGGTGAGCGCGATACGCATTTCCGCTGGGCCGAGGCCAAAGGGCCAGGCGGACTCGTCGAGTACGTCAATGAGAAGAACCTCGTCAGCCAGGACGGGCTGCCCACGCCGCTTGGCCTGCACAAGGAACAAGGCTGATGCCGGACGAGCGCACACCGCTGCCGAAGACCAGCAACCCCGCCACGGCGGCCATAAACCTCGCCGGTGTGTACTTCCTTGAAGACTTGGCGCGCTTCACCGAGGCGGAAATTGCCGCGCTGCACGGCGTTGGCCCGAAGGCAATCCGCATCTGGAAGGCGGCCCTGGCCGAGAGGGGTCTGGCGTTTGCCAGTGATAGTAGTCCGTAGCGTTTCCTGAACGGCATGGTCCACAAAAAGCGGCCCTGCGCATCAGCAGGGCCGCATTGTCTTTCAGGCTGGTGAACGGTCTAGGATTTGACCTTCTTGATGACCCACAGAAGCACGACCGCGCCAACGACCGCAGTCAAAATACTGCCAAGGCTCAGCCCGCCCTCGACGGGCGTGACCCCCGGGATGAGCGACAGCAAGAACCCGCCGAGGAAGCTGCCGATGATACCGACTACGACGGCGACGCCCAGGCTCAGTCCTACATTCATGATCTTGGAGGCGATCAAACCGGCAATCGCTCCCAGCACGACCCAAACGATGATATTGAGCAGCATAGCGCAAGTCTCCTTTGCTGAAGCGGAAGTCAGGTGATGCTCAACTGTCAACGATAGATCATTTGCCGAATATTGCGAATCGAACCGTTCGGCTTAAGGATTAGCAGCGGCGGGCCAAACACAGCCCGCCGCCTAGTTTAGCCTGAGTTTCGGAATGCATCCTGTGGTCGGCAACTACCTCGCAGCACCCCTCTAACACCCGTTACCCCCGCCTGCCACTGCCGTATTGCGCCACTCCTGTCCACCGGGCGTTCACCTGCCATCCGCTGGTCTGATCTATGCTGGATCGATACTGCCCTGTGGTGAGAGGTGCCTGCTGTCCGCTATTCTGTCCTGTTGTCCTCTACATTCTTCCCTCAGGTGTTGTCTCCTATTCTGATTCTGTGCACTTGTCCGCTCTTTCACAGGTTCGCTAACAGTCACGCGCTTTTCCCCCCTCTCCCGTGTTCGGAGACGGGGTCGGGGGATGAGGTTTCTTAGCTCGCTGCCCACTCGTACGCGCCCCGGTCGCAGATTGCGCTGCCGCTGCTGCCTGCCTCCGGGCGGGGGTGGCCTGCCAGATCGTCAGCCGTGCATTTCGCGTTGTCTCCCGTATCAACGGCCGGGCTGGCAGGCTGGAGCGCCATCCCGTAGGCCGCTCCCGAAAGCGGCCCCGCCAGCAGCGGGTCTTCACACAGGTCATGGCTTCCAGACTGCGTGAAGTCTCCATCTACGCTGCACTCGACGTTTTTCACGCTGAAGAAGATGTTGTAGTCCGAGTCGGCGTGAAGGCCATTGCACCCCTCCTGATAGAAGAAGTAGGCGCTGTCGGACGGGTCGAAGTAGTCGCTATCTCCCACAAATATGCTGTTGCGCACGCGGAAAGACTCGGTGCCGTCGCACGGATAGCCTTCACGTGGCCCCGCGCCGAGTAGTCCATCGCCCTGGCCGTAGACGGTCGAATTGACGAGCGAAACCTGTTCGCCGCCGGTGTAGGCAACGAGGAGCGCGCTGCCCAGTGCCCGGCAGTGATCCACCCAGTAGGTGAAGGGCTGGTCTACGAAGAAGGCGCAGTTGCCAACCAGTACCGTGTTCGTGATGGCGGCCTCTCCGGCGATCTTGACCTGATTGCCGGCGTTGCCCTCGGCTCGCATGCGATTGAGCGTCACCGTGCCGCCGCCCACGTGGTACAGCAGGTCGAGCCCGTCCGATGTGTTGTGCAGAAACGCTGAGTCCTCGAAAATCCAGTTGCCGCCGGTATCGCCCGTTCCCATGCCGTCGCCGTAGCCACCCGCCTCCTGCCCCCAGCAGCCAGTGGGTTCGCCAGCTGGGTACGTTTCGCCGCAGCCGTTCCATTCCACCAGCAGACGACGAAAGGTGAGCGTGCCGGTATTGGCGTCGCCCAGCTCATCCCACAGATCGCCGTCCCAGCCCACCGTACCGTTGCCGGCAATCCGCACGTCGTCGAGCGTCCAATTCGTCAGCCGGCCGGCATGAATGCCGCCGGAAGCCAGGCCGTGAATGTTGAGGTGACTGAGGTGGACGTTGGCGGAGTCCTCCGCATACAGCCCGTAGGCAGCCCAATCGCCGTAGGGAGGCCGGTCGCGTTCGCAGGCCAGCCCGCCGGTGTGGGCCTCAACGCAATCCGAATGGTCGGTGATTTCCAGACAGGCGATTTCGACATTGCTGGCGTCGGTCAGATTCAGGACGAACCACGGGCGGCCGGTCCCCCACAGTTCAGGCGGGACGGGGCAGTCGCTGTCCCAGCCTGCGCCGAGGATACGCGTTGGCTGTTGGGGCGACCGTCCGCTGGGTACTGGCGGCATCAGGCAGTCGAACGACCCGGCCTCCTCGCAAAGCTCCGCGCTGGGTGCGCCGAAGCCCATTGCGTAGTCGCCTGATGCGATGTTCAGCGTATCGCCGCCGACGATGCGCGCTTCGCCCATCGGTGGCAGCGCGACGAACGGGTGGCTCCAGGCGCAGGCCAGTCCCATCCCGCTTCCAGGGTAGGGCGTGTCGGTAAGACCGGTGCATTGTTCAGCCATGCCGCCATCCGGGCGAACGTAATAGGTCGTGCTGCTGCCCTGGCGGGTGCTGTCGTGATGCGGGTGAAAAGATGAGAAATCTGCCGGGATCGCGAACCAGAAGGTGAAAAACAGTACGCTGAAAAGGAACGGAATGAGGCGTTTCATCGGTTACCTCCCTGGCCGATCACGCGCAGGCGCGGCCGCGCAGGGAAGGTTCTCGGGCGGTCGCCTGTGCCTCATCACGGCCATCCTTAAGTATAGTGCTGAATTATGGGATGATAGCAATCTGGGGCGAGGACGGGATGATTAGCAGACAGCGGCGAGCTAATCATGGCCCGCCGCTGCGATTCGGTTTTTGCTTGATGAGGGCTGCTACACCGCGAAGTCGAGGATGCCCAGCGTACGCAGGTCAAGCAGGATGAACAGCGTCAGCACGACGAAAGCGACGGCCGCCACGACTGTGTAGGCCACCTTGTGCTTGTAATTGATCCGCCAGAAGCGCTGCACGCTGTAGCCGAGCGCGGCCATCGCCAGCAAGTTGATGATGATGTCGGCCCGCGTAGCGAAGACGCCGGTCAGCCCGATCAGCGGCAGGATGAACGGCAGCACGACGTACATCAGCACGCAGCGCACGCCCGAAAAGGCTAGCCCGAAGGTGAGCGCGCGTTTTGCGCCTGTGGCCTGATCTTCGCTTGGTGCCGGGGTGATGGTCGAGGGTGCGGTCATCGGTTGCTCAACGTTTCGTCAAATTAGCGAATGGCGCCTTAATGTAACCCGCAATGTGGTGTGCGGCAAGTCCCATCTGATATTTGTGCCGGCTCAGCGCCGCGCTAGCCGGTACCAGGCGGACGGTGTGCCAGTCGTCGTGTCGTCGCTCCGAACCTCCCACACCAGGTCGAAATACGGCAGAAACAGCCGGTAGACGTCTTCCGGGTTGAGGCCGTGATCGTGTCCCGGATGCGGGAAATGAATGTACAGCATGAAGCTCGCACCGGTCTTGAGGCGGGCCGCGACGCCAGTGGCATATTTCGGCTGGCCGTCCGCTGGAACGCTGTGGCCGCAGCCGATATCAATCGCCAGGTCGAATGGTGCGCGCAGCGTCGGGATAGCGTCAAGCTGGCTCACATCGCCGCAGTACAGGCCGAAGCGCTCGGCCGGAAAGGCCGCCAGCTTGGCCCGTGCCATACCGATGGCCAGTTCGACGAAATCCACCCCGTCCGCCTCCCAGCCATGTTGCAGCAGGGTGCGCACGTTGGTACCCGTGCCGCAGCCGAGATCGAGCGCCTTCCCTGCCGGTAGTTCGGCCAGCACGGCCATGATTTCGGGCGGCGTGATGCCGGTATCCCAGCGGGCCTCGTTGGCGCGATAGATATCGGAGAACACCTGCTGCTTGTCCGTCGTCATCAGATCACCCCTGAATGATCCGAACAAAAAGGCCCTTCGCCGATGGGAGAAGGGCCTGCGCTTGAAGCTGAGGGACCTGGATTCGAACCAGGATTAATGGATCCAGAGTCCACTGTTCTACCGTTGAACTATCCCTCACTGACGCGCGTCAGGATAGCACGGCTCAAAGTCTTCATCAAGCCTTAACTGGCCTCATTTCCGGCCAGCCTTGCGCTGGTGGCGGCGAGGCGGGCGAGGCTGGCCTGGCGCCCGATAATTGCCATGGACTCGAACAATGGTGGCGAAACCAACTGGCCGGTCACTGCGCTGCGCAGCGGGTTGAACAGGTCTTTCACCTTCAGCCCCTCGGCCTCGGCAAGCTCGCGCATCGCCGCCTCCAGTGCCTCGTGCGTCCACCCCGGCACAGCCTCCAGCGCCGCGCGTGCCTTGTCGAGCAGCGCCGCTGCTTGAGCTGGTGTCAGGCCTTTGGCGGCGAACTGTTCGTCCCCGGCGGGAATGAACGGTTCGCGGAAGAAGAATCCGGCCATCTCGACCACGTCGTTGAGCGTCTTGATGCGTGGTTGCACCAGCGGCGCGATCTGCCGCAGTTCTTCATCGCTGGCCGTCCAGCCCTCGCGCTCGATTGGCGCGCGCAGCTTGAGTGCCAGTTCATCGGCCGGCATTTCGCGCAGGTACACGCCGTTCAGCCAGTCCAGCTTGTCGGGCGGGAAGGCCGAATTCGCCTCGTTGATGCGCGTCAGGTCGAAGCGCTCAATCGCCTCGGCCATGCTGAACACCTCGCGGTCGCCGCCGAAGTTCCAGCCGATATTGGCCAGGAAGTTGTCTACCGCTTCCGGCAGGTAGCCAGCGGCGATGTAGTCGTGCACCAGCACGGGGATGAGCCGGCCGTGTGCGTCTCGCGGCGGGTTGCGCTTGCTCATCTTGCCCTTGCCGTTCGGGTTGAGCATGACCGGCAGATGCACGTAGGCGGGCGCTTCCCAACCGAAAGACTGCCATAACTGCCAGTGAATCGGGAACGAGGGTAGCCACTCGACAGCGCGCATGACGTACGAGATCTCCATGAAGTGATCGTCAATCACGTGGGCCAGATGATAGGTGGGGAAGCCGTCCGACTTGAGCAGCACCGTATCCTGCAACTGACCGGCATCAAACGTGACCGTACCGCGCAGCGCATCGGGCAGGTGCATCTCGCCAGTCAGCGGCATCTTGAGGCGCACCACCGTCGGGCGGCCTTCGGCTTCGTAGGCGGCAATCTGCGCCGCCGTCAGTTCACGGTGGCCCCGGTCATAACCCGGCGGCAGTCCCTGCGCCTCGCGTGCTTTGCGGCTGGCCTCGAGTTCGGCCGGCGTTTCGTAGCTGCGGTAGGCGTGGCCGTTGGTGACCAGCCAGTCCGCCCATTCCTGATAGAGCGCCAGCCGTTCGGACTGCACATACGGGCCGTACGGACCGTCCTTGTCAGGGCCTTCATCCCAGTCCAGGCCCGCCCACGTCAGCGACTCCATCAGGATACGCAGCGCGTCCGGGTCATATCGCTTCTGGTCGGTGTCTTCGATACGCAGGATGAACTGTCCGCCGGAATGGCGCGCATACAGCCAGTTAAAGAGCGCCGTCCGCAGCCCGCCGATATGCAGCGAACCGGTGGGGCTGGGCGCGAAGCGGGTGCGAACGGGTTTCGAAGAGGACATGAGAACACTCCAGACAAGAAGCCGAGCAGCATCTTCACAACAGCAGCGCACAGAGAAAAAACTCTCAGTGACCTCTGTGCCTTTTTGGTGAGGTTTTGACCTATGCGGTTTTGCGCCCCCGCATAATCACGCTTTCGGCTAATCCGATGCCGGCCAGCGTGGATAACAGCGATGTGCCGCCGGAACTGATGAATGGCAGTGTCAGCCCGGTCACCGGCATCAGCGACAGGTTCATGCCGATGGAGACGAACGTTTGGAAGAAGATGAACGCCGCCACACCGTAGCAGATCAGCGCGCCTAGCGGGTCAGAAGCGCGCCGCGCGCCGCGCAGGATGCGCCAGATGACCGCGCCGAGCAGGGCGATGGTGACCACTCCGCCCACGAAGCCGAACTCTTCCGAAATCACGCTGAAGATGAAGTCCGTGTGGCGCACGCGCAGGAAGCGGCCGGTGTTCTGCGGGCCTTGTGCATAGCCCTTGCCCGTCAAGCCGCCCGAGCCAATGCTGATGCGCGCCTGAAGGATGTTGTAGTAGGCGTCGCGGTCGCTTTCCGGCGCGATGAAAGACAGGATGCGCTGGCGCTGATAGCCCTCCATCTGCGACCAGGCGACCGGCACCGCGACTGGTGCGGCAATCACCAACGCCAGCAGTCCGATGGCGATGTGCTTCAGCCGCAACCCTGAAGCCCAGATCATCACGATCCACAGCACCGCGAACACAATCGTCATGCCCAGGTCGGGCTGGATGAAGATGAGCAGGGCGGGGATGCCGATGTGAATGAGTGAGCGGATGATGACCGGTATTTCGCCAACCCGCTCGTAGTTGCGCGCCAGGAAAACGGCCAGCGTGATGATGATGATCAGTTTCGCGATTTCGCTCGGCTGAATACGGATGCCCAGGTTCAGCCAGCTTTTCGCGCCGCCATCGCCTTCGACGCCAAATAGCGTGACCAGAAAGAGCAGCCCGATCATGATCAGGTACAGCCAGGTATGAACGCCCGCCAGCAGCCGGTAGTCGAGCGCGGCCAATGCGAGCAGCACGACGAAGCCGAGGATGGCGAAGCGCAGCTGGTCGGCCACGCGGCTGATCAGATCCGGGTCAATCGCGCCGAGTGTGGCGCTGCGGATCATGAGGACGCCGAAAAAGGTGAGGATGAGCGCCCCGGCGAGCAGGATGTAATCGAACTGCCGCCACAGGCTGGTGGATTTGGTCATTCGCGACCTGAATCAAACAGCAACGGCGCGCATTATAGCCGCCGCCGGTGGGCCGATCTATTGCGGCTTGGGCTTGTCGGCCGGATCGGCAGGTTTCGGTGGGGCAGGCGTTGATTCGTCGTCGTCTGGCGCCTCGACCGTTTTCTGAAACGGGATTTCAGCCACCAGATACGGGCTGCGCTCGCGTTTCTGAAGGGCGATGTCTACATGGTCACTGTCTACCGAAACGTACTTCGAGATGACCTTGAGAATCTCGGCCTTCATCTCCTCGAGACGTTCCGGCGGCAGGTTGATCCGGTCGTGGACCAGAATGAATTGCAGGCGTTCCTTCGCTTTGACGCTGGAACCGCCTTTACCGGATCGGCCAAACACGCGGTCAAAGAAACTGCTCATGGCGCTGTCCCCCAGGAATGACCGCTAGTTTCCGCCGAAAATACGCCCCAGGCGCTTGAAGAAGCCGCTTGGCTCCTCAACCTGTGCGAATGGAACCTGTTCGCCCATCAGCCGCCGGGCGATATCACGATAGGCCTGCCCGGCGCGCGAGTTTTCGGTCATGGCCAGCGGCATACCAGCATTGGAGGACGTGACGACCGCATCATCCTCAGGCACGATGCCGATGATTTTGATCGCCAGAATATCAGTCACATCCTCTGGCGACAGCATATCACCCTTTCGCACCATATCGGCTTTGACGCGGTTGATGATCAACTTGGCCGGGTTCTTGTTCTCCGCTTCCAGCAGGCCGATGATGCGGTCAGCGTCGCGCACGGCCGACACTTCGGGGTTGGTGACGATCAACACTTCGTCGGCCGGTGCGATAGCGTTGCGAAAGCCGCGCTCGATGCCTGCCGGGCAGTCAATGATGATGAAATCGCATTCCGAGCGCAGTTGGTCGGCAATCTGCACCATGTCGGCCGGGCTGACGGCGGTCTTGTCGCGGGTTTGAGCGGCGGGAATCAGGTACAGCTCAGGGAACTGCTTGTGCTTGATCATGGCCTGGCGCAGTTTGCAGCGCCCCTCGACCACATCCACCAGGTCGTAGACGATACGGTTCTCCAGGCCCATGATGATGTCGAGATTACGAAGGCCGATATCCGCGTCAATCATCACCACGCGTTGATTGACGCGCGCCAGCGCAACGCCGACATTAGCGGCCGTTGTCGTTTTTCCCACGCCGCCTTTGCCAGACGTGATGGTAACGACTTTGGCCCGCTGTGCGGTCCTCTTCGATCCCGCTTCGCCCCCGTTCGCCGCCATGCAGTCTCCCTTTCCTCAAGAATGTTCGCTGAAGTCCCCCGTCAGCGCCATTCCTCCACCACGATCCGGCCATCCCGGATCAGTGCGATTTCCGGTTTTGGTTTGTGCCGCTTTTCAGCGGGCGACACGGCGATCAGGCTGGCGATCCGCAGCTGGTTGGGCGTCATATCAAGCGCACAAACGGTCGCGTTCTGGTAACCCTCTGCGCCTGCGTGTACGTTGCCGCGCAGCCGCCCCCAAACCACAACATCACCGGCAGCGACGATCTCGGCTCCCGGGTTGACATCGCCCATGATCAGAACATGGCCTGCGCTGGTCACAAGCCGCCCCGAACGCAGCGTCCGCCGGATCAGAACGCCCGGCGTCCCTTCCTCTTCGGGGTTGAACGGAACGGTGTCGAGACCCGCTTCCGGTTGCTCCTCAGCGGGCACGGCGCGCAGGTCGAGGGCGTCGGCCGCGTCGAGGGTCGTATCGCTGGCGCTGGTCACCGAGATCAGCTGCATGCTGCGCCGGTCAAACAGGGCCTTGATCGACCCCATTTCGTCCTTGCGCACAGGGCGCGACCCAACATCCAGCACGACGCGCGCGCCGCTGAAAAAGGCCGGCTGCTCGTCAAGCCGGGCCGCCAGTAACTTGGTGACGGCCAGCCACTCGGCGGTTTCGTCGAGCGCGATCAGCAGCCCGTCTTTAACACCTTTTATCGCGATGGTCGTGTCGGCCATGCCGGGAATGCCTGCCCCGAAATGCGCAGCGCCAGGCGGTCTGGCGATCAGACCCTAACTATATAGCAAGCATCACGATTTTCGCTACTAATGCCCGCCGCTCATGAGGCCAGTAACTTGCATCAGCAGGAAGGCCGGCAGTAGCGCATACACGGCCGGAGCCAGCCAGCGGGGAACATGCAGGCGTTCGCCGCGCGTCAGCCATTGGCCGATGCCGAAGACGGCATACGTCATCCACACGACCTGAATCATCAGCATCGGCAGCAGTAGCACGGCGGCATCGGCCCCGAAATAGAGCAGCCCGAACACGAAGAACGAGCCGAATGCGACCAACGTGACGACGCCGACGGGTGGATACCAGCGTGACAGCCGCGCCAGCCCGAAGATGCCCAACACCGCCCCGATGATGGTGAACTGGCCGATGACCAGCCGCGCGAGGTCTACCCAGCGATCAGGGTCGTGCCAGCCGTTGCCCACCATGTACGGAACGGTGATGCCGAGTTCGCGGGCGCGCTGGCTGGAGAAGGCCCACCAGTACGGGGTGCTGTAGGCAGCAGCCATGTCATACACGCCGTAGGCCGCAATCACCAGCAAGGTGGCCCAGTACAGGATTGGCATTCGCTTGCTGGTGAGAAACAGGCCGAGCAGCATCGCCGGCGCGAACAGCACGATCATCGGGTCGTTGATTACGCCGATGGCGAACAACAGGAGCAGCCCGTAGGTATGGTGCGCGCCGAGGCGGCCAATCGGCGGCGAATCGGGGCGCGGGTTGCTCAGAAGCAGGCCATCTATCAGCAGATACAGCATCCAGGCGGCGACCAGCGTCGTCAGGCGCAGACTGCGCGGCGTGCCCGCCAGCAGCAGGAAGAGCAGCGCGAAGATTATCGTGCCGGCCGCCACCGCCCAGAAGAAGCGGCGTGTCGAGAATGCGCCGAGCATGGTGATGGCCGCCGCCAAACCGAGCGCCGCCACAATGGCGACCGGATTCAGGCTTTCCGCGCCGCCAGTTTGCGACCAGAAGGCCGGGCTGAAGGCCAGCGCCAGCGCACCGGGCACGGCCAGTGCCGCGCTGAACGGGCGCAGCGTGAGCGCCACCGCCACGATGACCAGCGCCAGCCCTGATGCGCGAATGACCGGGGTTTGGCCCAGCAGGATGAAGGCCCCCCAACTGAGGCCACCGGCGGCAATCGCCGGCGCCCAGTACTGAATGCGCTGGCGGGCCGAATCGGGGAAGGAGAAAAGCGCCACCGCCCCGGCCTCAGGGTGACGTGTCGCCGGCGGGTTGGCCGACTGGCGCGAGATCGAGTTGCGGAACCGCTGGCGTCGCATCCGGTTCGGTTATGGCGGGTGCGGTGGTGGCGGGCAGCGAAACCGGTGCGGGGCTGCTATCGGCGCCACCGCGCGCATTCTTCAGGCGCAAGTAGGCTTCAAGTGTTTCGACGACGATGGGTAGTGCCACCGCCGAGCCTTCGCCGCCGTTGTAGACGAAGGCCATCACCAGAATCTCAGGCGCTTCGTATGGCGCGTAGGCCGTGAACCAGGCATGCGCGGGCCAGTTTCCGGGGCGGCACAAACCGAGCGGCCCGGCGATTTCGTCGCAATACTCGGCCGTGCCGGTCTTGCCTGCTACGGCGATGTAGGGCAGGTTGGCGGCCTGCGCCGTGCCGTTGGTGACGGCCAGGCGCATCCCTTCGCTCACGACCTGCAGGTTCGCCGTGCTGACGAAGGGCGGGCGGTAATCCGGGTTGAAGCGGATTGGGCTGCAGAAACTGTCGCCGAACGAGTAGTTGAGCGGCATATGAACCGTATAGTTCCGCATTTCCGGCGGGCCGAACGAGTCAGGGTTGATGTTAACCTCGTTCGAGTAGGTGGCCGGGCTGCAGCGGGCGGCATTGTAGAACTCGCTGTTGCGTTCGCAGGTGCAGGCCAGGCTGTTCGGCCCCTGCATGATCATGTCTTCGAGCAGCAGCAGCCGAATGGGTTCGCCCGCTAGTACATCGTCGTAATTGATGGTGCGAATGACCTGCGGCTGGAACGGGCGCACCACGTTGCCGTCGCTGTCCGTGATCTCGCGCACGACGGTCGGCTGATACAGCGTGCCGCCGTTAACGATGGCGCTCGTCGCCGCGGCCATCTGCAGGATGGTCGTATTGACGTACCCCTGCCCGAAAGCCGCGTTATAGGTGTCACCGGTGGACCAGTTCTCGCCATACAGCCGACGCTTCCAGTCCGCATCGGGCATGCGGCTGGCATTCTCGAAAGGCAGCTCGATGCCGAGCTTGGAGCCGATGCCGAACATGGTGGCATAGCGGAACATGTTGCTGATGCCCAGCCCTTCGGGGCGCAGAACAGCCGCCGACACTTCCGGGTTGCCGCCGCCCACCTGATAGAAGTACACGTCGCAGCTTTGGGCAATCGCGCCGCGCATGTCAATGTTGCCGTGGCCGGAACTCAGCCAGCATACGAAGCGCTGGCCGCGTGTTTGGTCGTTGGGTGCATAGCGGTTCGGCAGAATCAGGTCACCGGGGTCGTAGAGCAGCGAATTGGCGTCAATCACGTCTTCCTGCAAAACGCCGGCCGCCGTCAGCACTTTCCAAACCGAGCCAGGCGGATAGACCGACTGCGTGACGTGATTGACGAGCGGCGTGAGCGGGTCGGCCGCTACGTCGAGGTAGTACGCCACGTCAATATTGCGGGCGAAGCGTGAGTTGTCGTAGCTCGGATAGCTGACCATCGCCAGCACTTCACCGGATCGTGGGTCCATCGCAATCACCGAGCCAGTTCCGGTGACGATACGCCCCGCTTCGGCATTCAGCCGTTCGATTTCGTCCTTCAGGGCCTGCTCGGCGGCTGCCTGCAGTTCGACATCAATCGTCAACTGCGCGCTGTAACCAGGAACCGGCTCGACGCGCTCGATCTGTTCGAGCGTTTGCCCGGCGACGTCCACCTCGTTGACGATGCGTCCCCGCGTGCCCGAAAGCAGCGGTTCCAGTGATAGCTCAAGGCCCGCATAGCCCACCTTGTCATAGGCGGGGTTGTAGCCTAGTGCGAGCAGTTCAAGTTGCTGCTCAGGAGGGATTGGGCCCATGTAGCCGACGACCTGTGAGGTGAGCGCGCCGGTCGGGTAATCGCGCACCGAAGCGACCTGGAGATCGACGCCCGGAAGTGTGAAGCGCTCTTCGCTGATCTGCATGGCGGCGCGCTGCGGAATGTCCTGCGCGATGACGACCGGGCGGTAGGGCGCGATACCTTCACCCTCGTCCACCAGTTCCTCAATGCTGCGCACGGTGGTCTGCTGCGCGGCGTCGGCTATCGCGCGCGTCGGCGGCACGCCGGTGAGCGCGGACAGGCGGTTGTAGATGCGCAGCGTTTCTTCCTGGCTGGCAGGCAGCGCGGCCGGGATAACGGTCACGTTGAAGGCGGGCACGTTGATGGCCAGCGGTGCGCCATTTCGGTCGCTCATCGAACCACGCGCGGCCGCCAGCGGAAGCTCTTGCAGGCGGTTTTCGTTAGCGGCGGCCTGCATGTCGTCGAATTGCACGACCTGCAGCTGAAACATACGCAGCCCGAAGATCAGGAACACCGCAATGACGATGCCCTGAAAGAATGTCAGCCGCCAGCCTTGAAAGGGGAGAATACGCCCCACGCGCGGGTCTCCGGGAATATTATCGAACCTGGAAAGCTGCCGGCGCGGGGGTAATCCGGCGCACGAACCAGCCCACCGGCCAGATCAGCACGAAATTATACGCCAGGGTGGGGACGAGGTTGTAGAGGAGGACGTTCAGCGGCGGCAAACCGTAGCCCGACAGCGCGTTAGCCAGGTAGGCAAAGAAGAACTCGATGAGCGTGCCGATGACGACCAGGATGGCCGTCGAAATCGGGCCAAGTTCGGCTAGTTGAGCGCGCAGCCGGTCTACAACGAACACCAGCACGATCAGCGACAGGATATGGGTGCCGGTAGGCGTCGTGGATAGCAGATCGGTTGCCAGCCCGCCGATAAACGCCCACGTAATGCCCTGTTCCAGTGTGGCGCGGCGGGCATAGGCGAGAACGATCAGCATGACGAGGTCGGGTTCGCCGCCTTGCCAGCGAAACTGCGGAACAATCGTGACCTGAAGCGCCGCCGCGAGAATGAGCAGCGGCACACCCACCCAACTGCCCATAGAGTGCTAGTTCGAGCCGCTTTGAGGGAAGGCTGAAAGGTCTACCGGCTGGAAGTTGGTGATCACCAGCACCGTCTCCAGCGCATCGAAGTCAATCAGGCTGCGAACCTGCGCCACCTGATAGACGTCGAGGCCGGCTCGGCTGCTCGTCACCTGGCCGATAACCAAATCCGGGGGCAGGTTGCCGCCCATGCCGGAGGTCAACACCAGGTCGCCACCCTGAATCTGCGCGCCGAGTGGGATATAGGTCATTTCCAGGTTGCCTGACACCTGCCCCTGAACCGTGCCTTCGGAGCGTGTGGTTTGCAGGCGTGCGCTGATTGAACTGGAGGGGTCGGATACCAGCAGCACGCGCGCGCCGTTGGCCTGCACCTCGATGATGCGGCCGACGAGTCCCTGATCGGTGACGACGGGCATACCCACCCGCAAACCGTCACGAGTGCCGCGATTGATTGTGATAGCGCGCAGAGGCGTTTGCGCATAGCCGATGACGTCGGCGGCCAGCACCTGCTGGTTTTGCAGGGAACCGGCATAGTTGACCAGTCCGGCCAGCCGCTGGTAGTCGCTGGCGACTTCGCGCAGGTCCACCACCTCGGCCTGCAAACGGGAGAGCGCCTGTTCGAGTTCGCCGTTGCGCTGCTGAAGGCTTTGGACTTCGGCCAGGTCCATCACCCCGCCGCTGACGTTGACGGCGACGCGCTGCAGCACGCCCGTCAGCGCGTTCAGCGGTGCGGCCAGCAAGCCCTCTACCGGCGCCAGCACGCCCGCCTGACTGAGCGCGAACAAGCCGATGCTGATGAAGACCAGCACGAGAAAATAGAGCGCGCGATTGGAGCGCCAGCCGCGGCGCAATCCCTGATTCATGAGTTCCTCCGCTTGCGATTATAGCAGAGGGGGGAAGCGTGTACTGAGTATTGAGTGCTGAGTACTGAGTGAGAGGCGTGGGTCGGTTTAGCCCTGACCTGGTGGATCGTCATGATGAGCGGAGTGTGTATCTTTCCACTCAGCACTCTCTCTAGTGCCTCGTGCTGCCCCGTTCGAGGCCGACCAGCAGGCGGCGCAGGTTGTTATAGTCTTCCAGCACGCGGCCCGCGCCGCGCGCCACGCAGGTGATTGCGTCTTCGGCTTCCCACGACCGGATGTTGACTTCCTCCGTCAGGCGGTCGGCTAGGCCCTTGAGTTGGCCACCGCCACCAGCCAGGCAGATACCACTTTCCATCAGGTCGGCCACCAGTTCGGGCGGGGTGTCGTCGAGCGCGTCTTTGACGGTGTCAATGATGATGCCCACCGAGCCGCTGATCGCCTCGCGGATTTCAATCGAGCTGATTTCGACCGAAGCGGGCAGGCCGGTGACGAGATTGCGCCCCTTCACCGACATTATTCGTTCCTGCGGCAGCGGGAAGGCCGACCCGATCTCGATCTTGATGCGCTCGGCCGTCGGCTCGCCGATCAGCAGGTTGTGCTTGGTCCGCATGTACTGAACGATATCCTCGTCCAGTTCATCACCAGCCACGCGGATCGAACGGCTGATGACGATGCCGCCGAGCGAGAAGATAGCGACTTCGGTGGTGCCGCCGCCGATATCAATCACCATGCTGCCGCGCGTTTCCTGAACGGGCAGGCCCGCGCCGATCGCTGCTGCGACCGGTTCCTCGATCAGGTAAACCTCGCGCGCGCCGGCGCTGACGGCCGCGTCATACACCGCGCGTTTCTCGACCTCGGTGACGCCGCTCGGGATGCCGACGACCACGCGTGGCCGGGGGATAGGCACCCAGCTTTGCTCGTGGGCCTTGTGGATGAGATGGGCGAGCATCGCCTCCGTCACTTCGAACTCGCTGATCACGCCGTCACGCAGCGGCCGCACGATCAGGATGTCGCGGGGGTTCTTGCTCCACATCTCCTTGGCGCGCGAACCGACTTCAATCGGACGGCGCGTTTTCTTGTCCAGCGCGACAAACGACGGTTCGTTGATCACGATCCCCTTGCCGCGTACACTGACAAGAGTATTCGCGGTGCCGAGATCTATGCCGATGTCGAGCGAGAAAAGGCCGAAAAAGTAATCGAGCGGACTGAGCACACTGCTCTCCGAACGGGAACCACGCAAGCGAGGATTATAGCATGGGGCGAAACGGCTTCAAATTGCGCCAGACCAGGTGTACCCGCATGGTTGGCTGGCCGTGAACATCCAGAACGCGGTGCTGACCGCAAACCGCAAGCTGGCTCTGTTCCCGGCTGGCAGCACGGTCGTGGTCGGGGTGTCGGGTGGCGCGGACTCGCTGGCGCTGCTGCATGCGCTGGCGTCGCTGCGCAAGCGGCTTGGTGTGCAGGTGGCCGCCGCCACACTCGATCATGGGCTGCGCGGTGCGGCAGGGGCGGAAGACGCCGCCTATGCAGTCCGGATGGCGGAGCAGTGGAATGTGCCCGTCACCGCCGGACAGGTGGACGTGCGTGGGGAGGCCGCCCGGACGAAACGCGGTATCGAGGAAACCGCGCGCGACCTGCGCTACCGCTTTCTCGCGCAGGTCGCTGCTGATCATGGAACCAGCCGCGTCGCCGTCGCTCACCACGCCGGTGATCAGGCGGAAACGGTACTCTTGCATCTCTTCCGTGGGGCCGGCTTGAACGGGCTGGCGGGTATGCGGGTGGCTGCCAGGCTGCCCGAGTACGAGATTGTGCTGCTCCGGCCGCTGCTGGCCGTAACCCGCCGCGAGATTGAGGCCTACTGCGCTTCACACCAGATCGCCGCCCGCGAGGATGCCAGCAACGCCGATACCCAACTGGCGCGAAACTGGTTGCGTCATACCGTCCTGCCGCTCATCGAAACCCGCTTTCCAGGCGCGCCGCGTGCTTTGAGCGATCTGGCTGAAAGCGCGGCCCGCGATGTGGATTGGCTGGAGGCCCTGGCGGGCGAGCTTGCTGCCCAGGCGGTCGTGAGCGAGGACGCCGTCCGGTTGCCTCGGCCCGTCTTTGCTGCCGCGCCTGCGCCGCTTCAGGCGCGCTTCATCCGCTGGGCCGTCCATCTCCTCGCGCCTGATGCCGAACTTTCATATGAACGGACGGCGGCCGCGGCTGGCCTGTTTATCGTGGGCGAACGTGGGCAGCGGATTGAACTGCCGGGCGGCTTGTCGGCGCTGGTGGATCGGGAAGACGTCATCGTGGTGAGATTGGATTCATGGAATTGAGAGAATCTATGTTCTTTGACCATAAGACGGGAGACTGTCGTTGTTTTCCTTAACGGTTGGCTCTACAATTAACGAAACATGAATTCCTGCTACTCGTTGAGGATTTCGATGGCCAATCATCATGGTAGATAACGCGCCGGACGTTGCCTCGGTACTGGTCGTTGACGACGAAGCAGCCATTCGCTATTCAGTCAGCAAAACGCTGCAGCGTGTGGGTTACACCGTACGCGAGGCGGCCAACGGCGAGGAAGCGCTCGACGCCGCTCGGGTGCAGCATTTCGATGTGGTGCTGACCGATATCCGTATGCCGCCCGGCCTCGATGGGGTGGATCTGGTGCGCGTTCTCAAGGAAGTTGACCCCGACATGGTGGTCATCCTGATGACGGCCTATCCCAGTCTCAATACAGCCGTCGAGGCGTTGCGGCTCGGCGCGCACGACTACCTCATCAAGCCGAGTTCCAGCCAGGATATTCGCGCTAGTGTGGCGCGCGGCGTGGAACGTGCGCGTAACCTCAAGCGCCGCCGCCGCCTGCTCGACGCCTTTCGCTGCAGTGTGCAGGAGCTTGCCACCTCCGATGAGGAGATGCTCGACGCTCTGGACGACGACGCACTGGGCGGCCACGAGCCTGAGATT
>JAEURB010000379.1 GCA_016788435.1 Anaerolineae bacterium
CAGCGATAGCGCGAACCACCGCCGGATAGTTGACTTCCTGCGTTTCATCCGGGTCGCCCCGGCCCGGATTGCCCGCGATGTGGTAATGGCCAATCACGCCTGAATGCGCCTGAATGGTTCGTATCAGGTCACCCTCCATGATCTGCATGTGGAAAACATCGTAGAGCAGCCGCACAACCGGCGATGCAACTAACTCGCACACCCGCGCACCCCACGAGGCGTGATCGGCGAAGTAATCCCTCGACGCCACCTTGCTGTTGAGCAGTTCCAGCACGAGGACCACCCCGGCCTCTGCGCACAAGGGCGCAAGGCGGCGCAGGTGTTCGGCGGTGACGCCGGTTGCGCGCTCGTCGTCCATGCCATCACGATTGCCGCTGAAGCAAAGCACGTACGGAATCTCCCAGCGCGCCGCCAACTCCAGCGCGCCATGAATGCTTCGCTCAATCGCCGGGAAGTGCGCGGTGTGGCTGAGGCCTTCGGGCGCCAGGGGATGGCCGGTGATGGACACCACGCGAAGCCCGTGATCGCGGAGCATCGGCCAGTGAACAGGGTCAATCAGTTCGACGCCCGCAAATCCGATGTCCGCAGCGCCCCGCGCGAGATCCTCAGGCGCAATCTGGCCGCGGCTGAACCCATCCCAGGAGAAGGATTGCTGAATGTGCGGCGAAGCGTTCATTTGCGCTGCCGGATGGTCTGGGTGGCGTAGCGATGGATGAGTTCTGGCTGCGCGACCTGCATGGCTGTTGGGGGAAGACCGCGCAGGATGGCGTCGAGGTCTTCGACGATCATATTCCCAATCTCCCGGCAGCCTTCCTGCGTCGGGCCTGCCTTGTGCGCGGAGAGGATAGCCTTCTCCGCCCGGCGCATCGGGTGATCGAGTGCCAGCGGTTCCTCTGGGAATACATCCACGGCAACCTTGAACCGCCCTTCAGAGACCATGGCTGTGAGCGCGTCGAAATCCACAACGTGGGCGCGGCTCACCAGCACGAGCACGCTGTTCGACGGAATGAGCGCCAGTTTTTCGCTCGAAAGCAGCGCCTTGTTCTCGTGGCTGGGGGCCGCCAGGACGAAGATCACGCGTGACTCGGCCAGGATTTCGTCCAAATCCGCTGGCTCGACACCACAGCGGCGCAGGTACGAGTCGCTGAGCCAGGGGTCATAAGCGCGGATCGACACGCCGAAAGGCAGCAGCAGCGGCTGCAGCGCACGCGCAATGCTGCCATAGCCGATCATGCCGACGGGCTTGTCGTACAGCATGAAGGCCTCGCGGTTGCCCGCGTGCAGCCACGCCTCGTGACCTGCCCGCATGGCGCGATCCCCGGAAACGACATCACGGCCGGCCGCCAACGCCAGAGTCAGGGCCATTTCCGCAACGGATCGGGCGAAAGCAGGTGCCGCGGAAAGCACACGAATACCGCGCGCGAAGCAGGCGTCATAGTCAATCTGGCGCGGGAAGCCGCCCGACACCGTGAGCACGGCACGCAGGCGGGTCGCCTCGCGGAGCGCCTCATCGCCATAGCGCCAGTCAGCGCACACCACGGCTTCCGCCTGTGGGAGAGCTTCCCGAAAAGCGTCGTCGGGCATGGGCTGATCCTTGGCCCAGATGACGTTGGCCAGAAGTTTCAGTTGTTCGAAGTCGGCGGGCGCGAAGATTTCGTCCATCGTTCGGAAGTGCGGATCGAGGATGATGGCCGGTTTTTCTGTCATGGGAACGTCCCCCTCAAGCTGGTCTATCCCAATCTTGCCGCAAATCGGGTGGCAAGTGTGCCACGTCAAGCCCATTGAACTGAAGGCCGAGGCCGGCGGTGCCTAACTCCGCGCACTTCTGCGCCGCGTACAATTCGCCAGGAAAGCGATTGAAGCGCGGTCTGGTCATGCGCCGTTACCCCTTCTCGCCACCGCCATGCGATAAGCCTTGTACACCAGCCCGTTATAGACCTTGTCGAACGCACCTTCCGAGCGCACGACCGAGCCGCCCCAGCCGCGCTTGAAGCCATAGACGCCCCACAGCCCATCACTGCGCGTTTCGAACCCCGCTTCGAGCGCGGCCTCGTCCTCGTCGGGGATGCCCCACAAATCATAGGACGTGCAGCCGCGCGCCTTCGCCCACTGGATGGCCGCCCACTGCACGCCGTAGGCGGCCATCCGGTTGCGCTTGACGCTGGACGACGCGCCGTACAGGTACCAGGCGGTTTGCCCGGCCGCAAAGACCATCACCCCGGCCAGCGGATCGCCCTCGTGTTCGGCCAGTATCAGCGCGGCACTGCCCGGCACGAACAGGTCATAGGCCATGCCATAGTACCCAGGCGAATGGACGCCGAAGGCATTGCGCGTGCCGGTCGTCGCCATCATGCTGGTGAAGACCGCCACTTCGTCGCGCCTCGCTTCCCAGTAGCGAATACCTGCCTTCAGGCTTTGGCGGATTTTGCGGCGTGTGCCCTGGTTCATGCGCGCCAGAATCGCCTCATCATCGCCCGTAATATCAATGAGGATCGTGCGCGGCGGCTGAATGGTCTGCGGGCTGGGGCGGAAACCAAGCGCGGCATAATCCGGGTGCTGGCCCGCCGGCACGATGCCTGGCTCCCATTTGAGGAAGGCCGCGCTGTGCTGCTTCGCCAGGCCGTCCACCGCCCGCCACAGCGCCGCCCCGTGCGGGCCCTTCGCACCGCAAGGCCCCATGCCGAGGTAAGCCATCGTCCCCAGCCGCAGGGGCAGCGGTTTGAACAGGAGCTGCGCCCCGGCCACCAGCGCCCCGCTTTCGGCGACGGCCACTCGCGCCCCTGACCAGCCAAAGGCAGACTTGAGCGCGAGCCAGGCGGACGATTGCAGGACATGCGCGCCGGGCTGGGCGGCGGCAAACGCATCCCACTCGGCGGCGGAAGGGGAGATCACATCAGTCATCGGCACGCCTTCGAACCCTGGATGTCCACGCGGAGGAACGGCCATTATACCGTCACAACGTGGGCGAACAGGGCGGCCTGATTCGGTTGCAACGCCCTATACCGGGTGTTATACTAGCGCCGTTTGTCACAAGCAGCGTCACACAGCAGCGGAAAAATGAGGCGGTCTTCCCCTGGCGGAAGGCTGTGAATCGGGTGTGCGCGCCCGGCAGACGGCGACAGGAGAGGCTGGATGGCAACCCTCAATCAATGGGCCTTCATCGGCATGTTCATCGCGGTGGCATGGCTGCTGCCTGTGGCACCGCTGGTGATCTCCTGGATCTTCCGCCCGCGCCGCGCCAACGCCATCAAGCTGCAAACCTATGAGTGCGGTGTCGAGACGGTTGGCGATACATGGGTGCAGTTCAAGGTTCAGTATTACATCTACGGCCTGATCTTCCTGGTTTTTGATATTGAAGTCGTCTTTCTATTCCCTTGGGCACTGGCTTTCAATCAGCTCAGCCTGTTCGGTCTGGCGGCCGGCCTACTGTTCGTCTTCTTCCTGAGCGACGCTCTGCTCTACGCCTGGCGCAAAAACGCGCTGGAGTGGGCCTAGCCTCGTCGCCGGTGACACGGACGCGACCTTCCGGGAGTCTCGTGCATGGAAACCTGCATCAACATCATCTCCACCTTCGCGTCCTGTATGGTGCAATCAGGCACACAACCGGGACTGGCGCTCTTCCTGCAATTTCTCGTAGGCGTCATTCTGGTTGCTTCCTTCCCACTGGTACTGGTCATTATCCTGATCTGGGGGGAACGCAAGATCGCCGCCCGCGTGCAGGATCGCCTTGGCCCGAACCGCGTCGGCCCGTGGGGGCTTTTCCAGAACATCGCCGACGCGCTCAAGCTGATCACCAAGGAAGACATCACCCCGGCTGGCGCTGACCGCGTCATCTTCAACGCCGCGCCGATCATTGCCATGCTGGCCGTCATCCTGATGTGGGCGGTCATCCCGTTCAGCCCGGTCAATGTCGGCGTGGATCTCGACCTCGGCGTGCTTTACATCATTGCCGTTGGCTCGGTGGGCACGCTGGCGATCATGATGGCGGGCTGGGCGAGCAACAACAAGTACGCCCTGCTCGGCGCGTTCCGCGTAACGGCGCAGCTTGTCAGCTACGAAGTGCCGATGGTCATGGCGCTGCTGGTGCCCGTCCTGCTGGCCAGTTCGATGAGCCTGCAGCAGATTTCCTACGCGCAGCTTGGCATGTGGTTCATCGTAGTCGCCCCGGTGGCGGCTTTCATTTTCTACGTCGCCAACCTCGCCGAAACCGGCCGTGCCCCCTTCGACCTGATCGAAGCGGAATCGGAACTGGTGGCCGGTTACAATATCGAATACTCCGGTATGAAGTTCGGACTGTTCATGGCCACTGAGTTCCTGCATGCCTTCACCGCCAACCTGCTGTTCACGGTGCTGTTCCTCGGAAGCTGGTCTGGCCCGTGGGCGACCGAAGTGCCGTTCCTCGGCTTCGTGTGGCTGATGCTGAAGACGTTCGTCGTCTACATTCCGTCGCTGGTGCTGCGCGCCACTGTGCCGCGCGTGCGTATTGACCAGATGATGGCCTTCAACTGGAAGTTCCTCGTGCCGCTGTCCATCCTCAACCTGGTGGTGATGGCGACACTGGTCAAGGTGTGCCAGGTGGCGGGGATCGCGCCTGATGCGGCCAGCGCGAGTGACTTCGCCGCCAACCTGCCGCAGGCCATCATCCTGCTGCTCGGCAACGTGGCTATGGTGCTGGTGACGCTGCAGGTGCTGCGGAACGCTGGCCGCCGCGAACGGCTGAAGATGGAAGCGCTGATGGCTGATACGGACCGTGACGCGCTGCCTGCGCCGGCTGCGCATTCGTAAGGGACAGGCGATGCTCGAAATCAACCTCCCGCTGATTGTTTTTGCGATTTTCGCCGTGCTGGCGATTGGCGGCGCGCTCGGCGTCGTCGGCAGCCGCAACCTGATTCACGGCGCACTTTACCTGATCGTCAGCCTGTTCGGCGGCGCGGGGCTGTTCGTCATGCTCTCCGCCCCCTTTCTGGCGGCGGTGCAGGTGCTGGTTTACATCGGCGCGATTGCCATCCTCATCATCTTCGCGGTGATGCTCACGCGCGGCATGGCGCAAACCAAAGAAGTCGTCAATCGCCAGTGGTGGCTGAGCGCGATCCTGGCGCTGGTGCTGCTGGCCGTCATCGGTATCGCTGTGGTGATGCCGGTGTGGGGGCCGAACGGGAGCAACGTCGTCAATCTGCAGGTGGCGGAAACGACGGCTGGCGTGGCCGAACTGGGTATCGCTCTGGTGGACGGCAACCAGTATGTGCTGCCATTCGAAATCGCGTCGCTGCTGCTGACGGCGGCGATGATCGGCGCCATCGTCGTCGCGCGGGATGATTAGTCAGCCGCGCAGCGAGCCACTGACGCGAAACGGGGGAGGTTACTGAACAAATGGTCCCGCTCTGGATGTATCTGCTGGTCGCAGCGGCGCTCTTCGCCATTGGTATCTATGGCGTACTGGCCCGGCGCACGGCGGTCGCAATTCTGATGTGTATTGAATTGATGCTCAACGCCGTCATCATCAATCTGGTGGCGTTCTGGCGTTTCCTGACGCCGCAAAATATGAGTGGGCAGGCCTTCGCGGCCTTTGTCTTTGTGGTCGCGGCGGCTGAGGCGGCCGTTGGCCTGGCTATCATTCTCGCCGTTTACCGCACCCGCAAGTCGGTGGTGGTGGACGACATCAATCTGCTGAAGGGCTAGCTGCACAGCAGAGCGGAACCGTGCGGCGGGTGGGCCGCTCACGTGCTCACGCGAAGGACCTGGTATGGATTTCAATGCGATTCTGAGTGACCCCAATACCCTGCCCTGGTTAATCCCGGCCGGGCCGCTGCTGGCGTTCGTGCTGATCTCGGTGATCACGAACCGCGTCCGCTGGATTCCGGCCGCATCCGAGGCGTACGCCGACCACAATCACCCGGCCTACCCGCACCTGACCGTGCCGGTATCGAAGACGTGGTCGCGCTGGCTCAGCGTGGGTATTGGCCTGGCTGCGGTGCTGTTCGCCTGGGTCATCAGCCTGATGGTCGTCTTCGACGCCCTGTCGCTGGAGGAGCTGGGCCACAACATCCTCGCCAGTTCCGTTATCTGGATGAACACCGGCACGACTTATTTCTCGATGGGCGTGATGGTGGACCCGGTCACGGTCGGCATGCTGATCATGGTGCCGCTGGCCGTGACCATGATCTTTATCTACTCCATCGGCTATATGGCGCACGACGCCCGGCAAGCGCGTTTCTTCGCGCTCATCTCGCTGTTCGCCGGCGCGATGCTCATACTGGTGGTGGCGGATAACCTGCTGCTGCTGTTCTTCGGCTGGGAGATCATGGGCCTGTGTTCGTACATGCTCATCGGTTTCTGGTTCGAGAAGCACAGCGCCTACCGCGCCGCCATCAAGGCCTTTATGACGACCCGCGTGGCCGACGTGTTCATGCTCGTCGGCATCGCTTATCTGTACGCGGCGACGGGCACGCTCAGCTTCCGCGCCATCCTGTACGATCCGGCCGTGCTGGGCAATCTGGCCTCCACGCCCGCCATCCTCATCCCCGGCCTCACGGCCGCCGGGCTGATCAGCATCCTGCTCATCATCGGCACGATCGGCAAGTCGGCGCAGTTCCCGCTGCACGTTTGGCTACCAGACGCGATGGAAGGCCCGACGCCCGTCAGCGCGATGATCCATGCGGCCGCGATGGTTTCGGCCGGTATCTATATGCTGGTTCGCATGTACCCGCTGCTGTCGGCTGGCTCACACCCGCACGACGGCGATTTCGGCCCACCGATGCTGTTGATGGGCGCGGTTGGGGCGTTCACGGCACTGTTCGCGGCCACGATTGCCGTCGCCCAGAACGACGTCAAGAAAGTGCTGGCCTACAGCACGATTTCGCAGCTCGGCTTCATGGTGGCGGCGCTCGGTATCGGCGCGTACGTGGCGGTGGCTTTCCACCTGCTGACGCACGCCTTCTTCAAGGCGCTGCTGTTCATGGCCTCGGGCGCGGTCATTCACGGCATGGAACACGGCGAAGCGCACGCGGCCCATAAAGCGCATGATCACGGGCATGAGGAGGGTCACGCCGATCACGGGCATGATCACGGCTACGAGGATGCCCACGCGCACGGCGATGAGCATCACGCGCTGCCCGCGATTGATCCGGCTGATAATGGCTACGACAACCTGCCCGATCCGCCGGCCCATCCGCACTTCGACCCGCAGGACATGCTGAACATGGGCGGTCTGCGCAAGGGCATGCCAGTGACGTTCATCACCTTCCTGATTGGCGGCCTGTCACTGGCGGGTTTCCCGTTGATCACGGCCGGTTTCTGGTCAAAGGACGAAATCCTGGCCGATGCCTGGTATGGCACGACACACGGTTTCGGCCTTTCGGCGCTGGTCTTCATCTTCCTGGCGCTCGCCGCCTTCCTGACCGCCTTCTACACTATGCGCCAGATCGGCCTCACCTTCTGGGGCAACCCGCGTTCAGAAGCCGCCAAACACGCCAATCTCGGCAAGGGCCTCGTCTCGTTCACGATGACGCTGCCACTAATCATCCTCTCCTTCTTCGCCATCTTCGCTGGTTTCGTTGGCGTACACCCGGACTTTCCGATCTTCGGCCAGATCTTCTCGCCGGACGGGCGTTCGCCGTTCCACGCGCTGATTGGCCCCAGCCTGTTTGAAGAGCCAGCGACCATTCCCTTCGCCGCGTTCCCGGTGCTGGTGTCGTTCGCCGTTGCGCTCGGCGGGCTGGCTATCGGCTGGTGGCTGTACTGGCGCAAGCCGCTCAAGGCCGGAGAGCCTGATCCGCTGGTGGCCATGCTCGGCCCGATGCACCCGATACTGAGGAACAAGTACTACATTGACGATGTGTACACGACGGTCTTCATCAAGCCGGTGCAGTGGATTTCAGCCAACGTCATCTACATTTT
>JAEURB010000103.1 GCA_016788435.1 Anaerolineae bacterium
GAGCTGAAAGTTGAAAGTTCAAAGTTGAAAGAACGGAGTGGAAAAGTCCTACGCTTCGGTTTGTAGCCTTGGACTCAGACAAAATCTGAGCTTCTATAGTACGCCGCTGTTCTTCTTTCAACTTTGAATTCTCAACTGGTAGCGGAGCGAACATGATCGAACAACTGGAAGCAGTCTACAAAGATGCAGAATCGGCGCTGGATGCTGCTGCCGGCGGCGAGGCGTTGCGAACGTGGGAACAGCACTACCTCGGCAAGAAGGGCCTGATCATCGAACTGGTGCGCAGCGTGGGCATGCTGCCGAAAGAGGATCGGGCCGCGTTCGGCAAGCGCGCCAACGAGATCAAGAACGCGCTCGAAGCGGACTATGCCGCGCGCGAGGCTGTGATCGCGCAGGCCGAGCTGACACAGGCGCTGCAGGAAGGCGCGATTGACGTGACGCTGCCTGCCCGCGAACGCGCGCGCGGCGGCCTGCACCCGGCCACGCTGACCCTGCGCGAGTTCTACCGGATTTGGGCCGATCTCGGCTTCCAGGTCTTTCACAGCCGCGACGTCGAGGATGATGACACCAACTTCACGCTGCTGAACATTCCGCCGCATCACCCGGCGCGGGATATGCAGGACACGTTCTACACGACGACGCCGAACGTGATTCTACGCACGCATACGTCGCCGGGGCAGATTCACGCCATGCGCGCGCTCGGTGAAAATGGCACGCAGCCGATCCGCGTCATCCTGCCCGGCATGTGCTACCGCTTCGAGCAGATCACGGCCCGCAGCGAAGTGCAGTTTCATCAGGTCGAGGGCCTGTGCATTGGCCGCCACATCACGATGACCGACCTGAAAGGCACGATTGCCGAGTTTGCGCGGCGCATGTTCGGCGAGAACGCGGCGGTGCGTTTCCGCGCCTCGTACTTCCCGTTCACCGAGCCGAGCATGGAAGTGGACGTTGAGTGCTTCCTGTGCGGCGGGCAGGGCTGCCGGGTGTGCAAGCACAGCGGTTGGCTGGAAATTGCCGGCAGCGGCATGGTGCATCCGGTCGTGCTGCAGAACGGCGGCTACGACCCGACGGAGTGGAGCGGCTTCGCCTTTGGCATGGGCCCGGAGCGAGTGACCATGCTCAAGCACGGCATCGAGGACATCCGCTACTTCTGGGGCAATGATCTGCGCTTCCTGGAGCAGTTCTAGGGCTACCCCTCACCCCTGGCCGCTCTCCCACGCAAGCGGGGAGAGGGGAGTAAAGAAGAGCGCGCGCAGTTGTCGGGGCAAGGCATGCCTTGCCCGGCGTTGGGAACCGTGGCGCTCAATTGGGCAAAGCATGCCTTGCCCTACCAGAAACACGGCGACCACGGGCAACGAAACCCGCCCGGCGCTGTTCTATCTTGTGAAGGATTTCACCGGCCGCCGGGCCGCAAGGGGGATGGGAATGAGTGAAACACCTGCGCCGCGCCGCTTCTCGCTTAGCGAGGACTGGCTGGCGACGCTTATTGGCTTACTTCTCGTCGCTGTCATCGGCTTCGGCCTGCTCGGCCCCGGCGCGCAGAGCCACAAGCTGACGGCGGCGGCCGGCGAAAGCGCCAATGCCTATGCGCTGCCAATCGGCGGTTGGAAAGCGGCCTTCACGGTGGACGGCGAAAAAGTGACGGTTGCGGATGCGCCGACCAGCCTTGAGCCGGAAAGCGCCGATGCGCCGGCTCGAGTGGTCGCCTTCACCTGTGCAGATGGTCAACTGGCGCTGGACCCCGACCTGGCGGCGACCATCTCGGCGCGGCCAGAAGGCGGCAAGGCCACGCTGCTGCTGGTCAACGACTGCGACGTGCCGGTGACGGTGACGTACACGACCGACCCGATCGTTCGCTGGCCGCTGTTCAATCTGTTCGCGCGCTAAGGGGGCGTATTCATGACTTCCACCACTTCCACCGCCCCGGTTCTGCCGGCAGTTCAGGCCCCGGCTCAGGCGGCAGTACGCAAGGGCAACGTGTTTGTCGGCGCGGCCGTTCTGATCATCCTGACGCTGCTCGTCGCTGAAATAGACAAGTGGATTGGCAGCACGTTCAAGGCCAACGGGATCGCCTCGAACCCGCTCGAATACCCGCTGACGGCGGTGGTCATTGGCCTGCTGGCGAATGGCGTGTTCAAGCTGCTCAACCTGCGCTGGCTGATCAAACCGGCGCTGCGCACCGAATTGTTCCTGAAAGTCGGTCTGGTGCTGCTCGGCGCGACCATCGTCCTGGGCGATGTACTGAAGATGGGCATCGGCGGCCTGATTCAGGCGCTGATCATGGTCGCCAGCGTGTTCCTGTTCACGTGGTGGCTGAGCGGCAAGGCGAAACTGGATGACCGCCTGCGTGCGGTGATGTCCTCGGCGGTGGCGGTGTGCGGCGTGTCGGCGGCAATTGCGGCGGCCGGGGCGGTCCATGCCAGGCGCGAGGAAGTGACCTATATCACGACGCTGGTGATTCTGACGGCGATCCCGCTGATGGTGCTGATGCCGATTCTGGCCGGCGCGATGGGCCTCAGCCCGCAGGTGGCTGGCGCGTGGTTCGGCGGCAATATTGACACGACGGCGGCGGTGGTGGGTGCAGGCACGATGTTCGGGCCAGAAGCGCAGCAGGTCGCGTCGGTGGTGAAGCTGGCTCAGAATGTGCTGATCGGCTTCGTGGCTTTCGCGCTGGCCCTGTATTTCGCCACGGTGGTCGAAAAGGACAGCAGCAAGCGGCCGTCCCCGAAGATCATCTGGCAGCGCTTCCCGAAGTTTGTGCTCGGCTTCTTGCTGGCGTCGGCGCTGGCCTCGGCCGGCGTGATTTCACCCGAACTGCGCGCCGAGCTAAAGACGGTGACGACGTGGGCGTTCGCGCTGGCGTTCGTGAGCGTGGGGCTGGAGTTCTCACTCACGGACTTGCGCTCGGCGGGCTGGCGGCCGGTGGCGGTGTATGGCGGCGCGACGGTGTTCAATACGGTGCTGGCGCTGATCGTGGCCAGCGTGATCTTTGGCGGAGTGGCGGGCTAGACGCAAGCCGATAGAAGGATGCCTATCATGATGCAGCCGTACGACCTGTACAGCACCTACAGCATCGCCGCCTGTGACCTCGATGCGGGCGAACTGGGCGCGGCGGTGCAAACCCACCAGATTGGCGTGGGCAGCCGCATATTGTGGCTGGAGCCGGGAGTCGGCGCATTGGTCACACAGTCGCTGGCGAACATCGGCTTCGGGCCGGTTGGGCTGGCGATGCTGGCGGAGGGTGTCGCTCCTAAGTCGGTGATCGCTGGGTTGGTGGGCAGCGACCCCAACGCGGACCGGCGGCAGTTGGGGCTGGTGAATGCGCAGGGGCAGGCGGCTGCGTTCAGCGGCGCGCGCTGCATCGCGTATGCGGGGCACCACGTGGGCGCGGGGTATGCCGTGC
Source organism: Anaerolineae bacterium (assembly GCA_016788435.1). Taxonomy (GTDB): domain Bacteria; phylum Chloroflexota; class Anaerolineae; order Aggregatilineales; family Phototrophicaceae; genus Flexifilum. The sequence goes on from JAEURB010000103.1 coordinate 3,404, forward strand.
AGGCGAACCTCATGACGCGCCCGACCGTCATTGAGGCCATGCGCGACGCATTTGAAACGACTACGGGCGATCTGGCCTCGCGCATGCTCGCTGCAATGGACGCGGCGCAGGCGGAAGATGGCGATCTGCGCGGCAGCCAGTCGGCGGCGATCAAGGTGGTTCCAAACCGGCTCGGCGTGCCCGAAGCGCAGCGCTATGTGGTCGACCTGCGCGTGGACGAACACGCGATGCCATTACTTGAACTGCGCCGGCTGGTGAAGATGCGCCGCGCCTTTCTGGTGGACAACAAGGGCTTCGCCGCCTTTGCGGAAGGCGACAAAGCCGGCGCGCTGGCACTGTGGGAACAGGCGCGGGCCATGTCGCCCGAGCAGGAAGAACTCCCTTACTGGCAGGCGGTAAAGCTGGCTGAGTTTGGCGATCTGGATACGGCCGCCACCATCATGCGGCTGGCCCTAACCAATGAACCGCGCCGCGCCGAATGGATCGATCTGTTGTATCGGCTGGACGCGATCGGGCTGGTCGGAGCACCCGGCAACGGCGCGGCGCTGGCGAAGCGGGTCGAGTAGGGCACCACAGACGGTTAAGATTTCGCGCCAATGGGCGCGTGACCAGAGCGAACAACGCTTAGCAGTGAGGATGAAGTAACCATGCGTATCCCCCTATCCTGGCTTCGTGAATTTGTCGACATCACCGTACCGGCCGAGGCGCTCGCGGAGAAGCTCACCGCCGCTGGCCTCGAGGTTGGCGCGATCGAGTACCTCGGCCTGCCGCAAACGGCCGTTGAGGGCGTGCGCTTTCCCAAGAGCGACCATCTGGTCTGGGACCGCGAGAAGCTGCTGCTCGGCGCGATTGTCGAGGTGCTGCCACACCCCAACGCCGACCGCCTCGTGCTGGCGATGGTCGACTATGGCGGCGACGAACTCGAGCAGTGCGTCACCGGCGCGCCCAACCTGTTCGACTACAAGGGCATTGGGCTTCTGCCGGAGCCGAAGTGGACCGTGTTCGCCAAAGAGGGCGCGGAGGTGTGGGACGGCCACAGCGACGAGCCAAAGCGCATGATCCTCAAGGAGAAGCCCCTGCGCGGCATCCCCAACCGCAGCATGGTCTGTTCGGAGAAGGAACTCGGCCTGAGCGACTCGCACGAGGGCATCATCCTCATGCACGACCAGCCGCGTGCCGCCGACGGTACGCCGTTCGCGCCGGGCACGCCCGCCGCCGACGTGCTGGGTGATATCGTGTTCGATATCGAACTGACGCCGAACCTTGCCCGCGCGCTGTCGGTAGTGGGTGTGGCCCGCGAAATCGCCTCGCTCTACGACCTACCGCTGCGCCCGCCTTCCAACAGCGTCGTGCAAGAGGGGCCGAGTATCGAGGGCGCGGTCACGCTGTCGATCGACGAGCCGGAACTCAACCCGCGCTTCACGCTCACGCTGCTGCGCGGCACAAAGGTCGGGCCGTCGCCGGAGTGGATGCAGCGCCGCCTGCTACTCGTCGGTCAGCGCCCGAGCAACAACATCGTGGACGTGACCAACTACGTCATGTTCGAGATGGGCCAGCCGCTGCACGCTTTCGACTATGACAAGCTGGCGGCGCGGGCAAATGGCAAGGCTCCGCACATCCTCACGCGGCGGGCGAAGGCGGGCGAAACGCTGCTTACGCTTGACGGGCAAACGCGCGCGCTCGATGAGCAAACGGTGCTGGTCTGCGACGACGCTGGCGCGCTTAGCCTCGGTGGGATTATGGGCGGCGGCGAGACAGAAATTGACGACGACACCACCAATGTCCTGCTCGAAGCGGCGGCCTGGAACTTCATCAACATCCGGCGCACGATGAGCGCGCAGAAGCTGCACAGCGAGGCGTCGTCGCGCTTCAGCAAGGGCGTGCATCCGGCGCAGGCGATTCTGGGCAACCAGCGCGGCATCGAACTGATGCGGCAGTCTGGCGGCGGGGCCATCGCGCAGGGCGTGATCGACCTCTATCCGCTGCCGCCGGAAGCGCCAGCGATTGACCTGCCCGTGAGCGAGATCGAGCGCATTCTCGGCATGCCGATGACGGCCGAACACGCGGCCGGCCTGCTCAAGCGCGGCGGCTTCACGGTCGAGGCGCGGGGCGATGTGGTGCGCGCCACGCCGCCTGATTGGCGGCTTGATATTGGCGCAGGCGTGATTGGCCGCGCCGACCTGATGGAAGAGCTGGCGCGTATTGCCGGCTACGAAACCATCCCGACCACGCTGATGAACGATGCTATGCCGCCGCAGTTCGACAAGAGCGACTTCCTGCGCGAAGAACTGGCGCGCGATACGCTGGCGGCGCTCGGCCTGCGCGAGATCATCAGCTACCGCTTCACGTCTCCTGCGCGCGAGGCGCTGCTGACGCCGCCGGGCGCGGAGTCGGCGCTGCCCGATGCGGGCTACGTTGAATTGGCGAACCCGATCGCGCCGGAAAAGAGCGTGCTGCGCAAGTCGATTTTGACCGGCCTGCTGGAAGCGACCCGCGCCAACGCCCGCTACCAAACGCAGCAGGAGATGTTCGAAATCGGGCCGGTCTATCTGGCGTGCGCGGGGCAGCCGCTGCCCGACGAGCCGCGCCGGTTGGGCGTGCTGCTCACCGGTCAGCGCGAAACGGAGACATGGCAGGCTTCCGCCCCGGCCGCGTTCGATTTCTTCGACCTGAAGGGCGTGATCGAGGGCCTGCTCGACGGGCTGCACCTGCGCGGCGCGAGCGTGCGTCAGGCGCAAGTCTCCGGCTATCACCCGGGCCGCTGCGCCGAACTGGTGCTGAATGGCGCGGTTGTGGGCGTGTTCGGCGAGTTGCATCCGCAGGTGGCGGCGGCCTTCGACCTGGGCGCTGCGCCGGTGCTGGCCGCCGACCTCGATTTGGATGCGCTGCTGGCGCAGGCCAGCGACCTGTATCCGGTGGAGGCGCTGCCGACGATGCCGCCGGTGCTGCAGGATATCGCGCTGGTGGTGGACGAGGCGAAGACGCACGCTGAAGTTGAAGCGGTCATTCGCAAGGCGGGCGGCTCGCTGCTGAAGGGCGTGCGCCTGTTCGACATCTACCGGGGCGACCCCGTGCCGGCCGGCAAGAAGAGCCTGGCCTTCAGCCTGACGTACCAGACCGACGACCGCACGCTGACCGACAAGGAAGTCGCCAAAGTGCAGGAGCGGATCGTTCGGCTGAGCGAACGGGAGCTTGGCGCGGCGCTGCGGGGGTGATCCTCGTTATGGGGCCGAAAGAAAACACCGGACGCGCAGGCGTCCGGTGTTTTCATTGGTTCCTGTTTGAGCTATGCCACGTCTAATCCGCGCTGCGGCGGGCGTGCTCCTCGGCTTCGGTCAGTTCCTCGCCGTCGTCCTCGGCATCCTTCGCCTTCCAGACGTCTGTGGCGATATCAATGTACAGGCGGCCGTCGAGGTGGTCTATTTCGTGCTGGAAGACGCGCGCCTGCCAGCCCCTCGCCTTGATGCGCAGCGGCTTGCCGTGCCGGTCGAGGCCGGTGATGATCACGGCTTCATGGCGGTCTACCGAGCCGAACCAGCCGGGAATCGACAGGCAGGCTTCGACGCCGTCCAGCCTGGTCTTGCTGGCCTTGATGATCTCCGGGTTGACGACGGCGTAAAGAACACCGGCCTGATCGCCGTATTCCTCGCGGCTCTCCTCGTCATCCGGCAGGCGCACCACGATCAGGCGCTGGCTGACGTTCACCTGCGGCGCGGCCAGCCCAACGCCCGGCGCATCGAGCATCGTCTCCACCATGTCATCCACCAGCGTCTGAAACTCGGGGCCGAAGCTCGTCACCTTGATGGCGCGCCGGCGCAGGATCGGGTTGTCCAATTGGACGATGGGTCGTAGGGTCATCACAAGCTGCCTGTCATGTTCGAAGTGCGCGCATTATAACAGCCGACCGCCTGCCTGAGAACGCCGCCGCCGTTTGACGCTCGGCGGGGGCGAATGATACACTGACTTCAGCGGCGCACAGGGGGCTGTGGCGAAACCGGCATACGCAGGTGACTTAAAATCATCCGCTCGAAAGAGCTTGTGGGTTCGAGTCCCACCAGCCCCATACGATAGTAGAAAGTTCAAAGTAACGCCTGATGTGAAATGAACTCGTGTTCATTGAGGGAAGATGAGGCCCATTTTCGCCTGAGCCTAAAGGCATCAGGATAGCTGCGCCCCATGAACGGGGCTTCTAAGCCTGCTTCAGCGGGCGCAGCTATAGCCCGGCGGCTTCAGCCTCGGGCGGTCAACGCATCGCTTCCCTTCCCTCAGACGCCTGCATAGATTCCCTGACCATTTCACATTAGGCGTAAGTAAGAAGTAGAACGTGAAGCGGCTTCTACGCCCAGATGGCGCTATGCATCGGGCGCGCCGCGTTGAGCGAGGCCATCGTTGCGGTCGAGGCGGATGGCCTGCTCCCACGGCTTTTTCGCATCACCGCTGTAGCCCATCTCGCGCAGGCGTTCGCGTTCGAGCGCTTCAAGCTCGCCAGCCACCCGGCCGTAGTCGCTTTCCGGGATCACGCGGTCGGTTCCCTGCTCGCTGCGGAACACATAACCCGCGCCCGCGCACCAACCGCAATCAGCCGTGCTGCCATCCTCTTCGTCCAGCCAGCCGTAACCATCGCACGACGGGCAGCGCACCAGCGTTTCGCCGTCCATACTAAACACCCGTGCTGCCTTCCGGAATCTGCATCGGGACGTACGAGTTCTCGAACCACCATTCGGGGAACGGCGCGATCTGATCCGGTGACACGCCGAAGTAAGCGTCCATGATGCGGCGGATGATCGGGGCGGCCGTCTCTGAGCCTTCGCGCCCGTGCTCGATCATGGCGGCGATGGCAATCTGCGGGTTGTCGGCGGGCGCGTAGGCCACGAACCAGCCGTGCGGCTCGATGCGCCCAGTTTGCGCGGTGCCGGTTTTCGCGCACACGGTGTAGGGCGCGGGATACCAGTCGGGGTCGCTGAAGGCGAACCAGGCTGTGCCGAGCCGCTGTCCGCTGGTACGGCCATAGACGGTGCTATCCGGCACCATGCACATGCCATCCTGAATGACGGTCAGGGCGCGTTCACTGAGTGGGAACTCGCTGGCCGCTTCAGGGGTCGCCTCGTAGAGCAGATCGCCGCCTTCCGTCCCCACGCTCTGGACGATGTACGGTTGATAGAGCGTGCCGCCGTTGGCGACGGCCGCCACCATGCGCGCCATTTGCAGGATCGTCACCTGCGAGTCGCCCTGGCCGATGGCCTGCGAGATGGCGGCATCCGCGCCCTGTGGCGTTTCAAGCTGGCCGGCAGCTTCCTGTGGCTGGTTGAAATCGAAGCCGGTACGCTGGCCGAGGCCCATGCCGCGCGCGTACTGCGTCAGCGTAGCCGGGCCGCGGTCGCGGAACAGTTCGGCGCCCATCTGATAGAAGAATGGATTGCACGAGGCGGCCAGCGCTTCACTCATGGTCACGTCGCCGGTATCGAAATTGGCCCCTTCGACCTCGAAATTGCGCCAGTCGTAGCGGGCGGGGAAGGTATCGCCAAAGGCCCGGCCGTCCCACACGCGGCCGCAGTAGAAGATATCGTTCGGGTCGAAGATACGTTCCTCGGCCGCCGCGCCGGTGGTGACGATTTTGAACGTCGAACCGGCCGGATAGGTGTTTTGGATGACGCGGTTGAGGTATGGCTGACGGCTGTCATTCTGCAGCGCAATTTGACGCGCCCCGACGTTAAAGATTGGGGTATCCGGGTTGAAGATGCCGGGGTCGAAGGTCGGGTAACTGGCCAGCGCCAGCACCGCGCCGCTGTTGACATCCAGCACCACCACCCCGCCGCCGGTCGAGTGTTCGCGCGAGCCCCAGTTGCCCTCGGCGTAGTTGAAGGCGTCGTTCATCGCCTGCGCTGCCGCCAGTTGCAGGTCGTGGTCAATCGTCAGCGTCACATCCTCGGGGTCGCGGCCCGCCGCCTGCGCGATTTCGCGCACGACCATGCCGCCTGGCTCGACCACGCGCAGCACGCGGCTGGACTCGCCGGCCAGTTCGGTTTCATACTGGGATTCGATGCCGGTGCGCCCGATCAGATCGCCGGCGCTGTAGCCCTGCTCCTCGTAGCGCGACAGCAGCTCGACCGGAATCTGGCCAACGTAGCCCGTGATATGCGAGGCTGCCCCATGCCCGGCGTAGCGGCGGGTTTCGCGGCTGCCGGTCACGACGGCGCACGATTCGCTGAGCGCCTGGCTGTAGCGCGAGTAGGTGTCGGGATCCACGTCGCCGACCGGGAACTGGGTGTCGAAGTTGTAGTCGGCAAAGGAAGCGGCCAGGTCGCTGCGCTGCTCGAGCAGAAGCGTCGCCAGCAGGTCGAGGCAGGCCTCCTCGTCAGGAATGGCGGCGCGGGTGACGTAGAGTTCGATGACTGTGCTGTCCTGCTCGACCAGCGGCTCGCCGTTGCGGTCGAGGATGTTGCCGCGCGGTTCGCGGCGCAGCGCCACTTCGAGCCGCGTGCCGCTGGAATAGCCCTCGAAAATGTCGTTCGGCGTCCAGGCGACGCGCCAGCCGGCCGGGGACTGTACCAGCCGCATGGTGCGGTCGTTATCGCTAAATTCGCCGAAGAAGGTGGTGTTCAGGCCGAGGTCGTAGGGGATGGCGGCTGAAGTACCCTGCTCCTGCGCGCGGCGGAAGGTGGGCGTCACCCCTTGCAGGCCGATTTGACTATCCGCCTGTTCGTAGATGGTGCGAAAAACGGGCTGCCCGGTCAACTGCTGGCTTTGCGGGCTGAGCAGCGCATACATGGCGTCGTAGTCGCGGCGGCCCCAGGCGTCGAGGAAGCTGGCCGCCACGTCTTGCGGCGACTGCGGAATCTGCAGGATCGAAGCAGGCCCGCCTTCTGCGCCGCCGCCGGTGAGCGACAAGCCCTCACAACCCGCCAGCACAAGGGCCAGCAGGCTGACAACGAGCCAGCGAAGGGGGACGGAATGGAGGGCGCGCCGATTGAAAGTCATGGCGGCTACTATACGGCCGGGGGCGGGCCGCGTAAAGACAGAGGCGGATGAGCGTCAGGCGGGCGGCGGGGAAAATACCACCGCCCGCTGGAAGGGCGGGCGGTGGCTGAAAAACGGTTGGTGAAGCTGGAACGGACGGCGGGCAGTTACCCCCCGGCCCGCTAGCTCGTGCCCATCACCGAGCCGAGCGTTTGGCACGCCAGGCACGAGTTATTCGGGCGGATGATGGCGTAACCAGCCTGCGGGTCGGCGCCCCACACCGTCGAGTCCACGTTCCACACGACCATGATGCGGATGCGGCCGCTCTGGCGCGACAGCACAGCGGCCTGTGCCAGCCATTCGGCCTGTTCCTGCACGCTGGTGTTGGCCGACCACTCAAAGCCGGGGGGCGGCGCGCCGAAGCCTTCCGGCGACAGATAACCCAGTTCCGTGAAGCACAGCAGCTTGTTGGGGAACACCTGGGCGTAGGTATTCACCATCGTCGGGAAGTAGCGCGTGTAGTGGTTCGGGTTGCCGCGCGGGTCGCCGCTGGTTTGGTTGGGCGGCACGATGCCTTCGTTGTAGTGCACGCCGATGCAGTCAGCGTAATTCGCTGCGCCCGCCGCGGCCATGCCCTGAATGAAGGGCTTGTCATCGCAGCCGTTGCCCGTGCAGGCACCGCCGAAGAAGCCGGTAGGTGCGGGCGCGCCGCTGATGACCAGCACGTTCGGGTTAGCGATCTTGATAGCCGTGTACGCCTGGCTGAGCATCTGCGTGTAGGCGCTGGGGCTGATCTGCCCAACCGGCCAT
>JAEURB010000408.1 GCA_016788435.1 Anaerolineae bacterium
CGACATGGACGAGGCAACCTACCAGCTCGTGCGCGAAAAACTGATCGAGGTGGACGACTTCGTGCAGGCCACTGGCACGCTGATGCGCACCAAGGCCGGCGAAATCAGCGTGCATGTGCGGGAACTGGCGCTGCTCAGCAAGGCGCTCAGCCCGCTGCCCGTCATCAAGCAGCAGGTGCAGGACGACGGTACGATCCGCGAGTTCGGCGAATTCAGCGATACCGAGTCGCGCTACCGCCAGCGCTACGCCGATCTGGCGGTCAATCACGACGTGCGCGACGTGTTCATCCAGCGCGCGCAGATCATCCGCACGATTCGCCAGTTCATGGACAGCGAGGGCCTGCTGGAAGTCGAAACGCCGATCCTGCAGCCCGTTTACGGCGGCGCGGCGGCCCGGCCGTTCATCACGCATCACAACCAGCTTGACGAAGACCTGTTCCTGCGCATCAGCTTCGAGCTGTACCTCAAGCGGCTGCTGGTGGGTGGCTATGACGGCGTGTACGAAATCGGCCGTGACTTCCGCAATGAGGGCGTGAGCTTCAAGCACAACACCGAGTTCACGATGCTGGAGTTCTACAAGGCGTACATTGACTACAACGGCGTGATGGACATCACCGAACGGATGCTCGCCGCCGTCGCGATGGCCGTACATGGCCGCACGCAAGCGCCATATCAGGGCAGCGTCATTGATTACACACCGCCGTGGCCGCGCCGGACGGTGCGCGAAGCCATCCGCGAAGAGGCCGAAATTGATTACATGGATTACCCTGACGCCACCTCGCTGGAGGCCGCTATCTTCGACTGGCTGCCTGCCGAAGAACGGCGGGAGTTCCAGCGCGGGCAGCCGTGGGGCAAGTTGATCGAGCATCTGCTCGGCGCGGCGGTCGAAAAGAAGCTGATCCAGCCGACGTTCATCACTGATTACCCGCGCGATATTTCGCCGTTCGCCAAGCGCGTGGCGGGGGACGACGTGCATGTCGAACGGTTCGAGTTCTACATTGCCGGTATGGAGATGGGCAACGCCTTCACCGAACTTAACGACCCGCGTGATCAGGCCGCCCGCTTTGAGGAGATGGCCCGCCTGTTCCGCGCTGACGACGACGACGCCGCGCCCACCGATGACGATTACCTGCGCGCCATGCGTTACGGCATGCCGCCCAACGGCGGGTTCGGAATGGGCATTGACCGCCTCATCATGCTGATGACCGGCCAGCGCAGCATCCGTGATGTGCTGCTCTACCCGCACCTGAAGCAAACGGGGCGGTGAACGCTGCCCACGGCGCGGTGGGGTATTACGTGGTTGGATTGACTTCATCCGGACAATGGTGGCGCGCCGGGGATGAGGTTCGGCGCGAAGCGGGCTACAATCGAACAGCATCGGCAGGCACATGACCCATTCGCCCTCAGCGGAAGGCGGCTGACATAATGGCCGGGACAGACGGTCCACCCGCCCATCTTCTCCTCAATCACCTTTCGCAGGCGGTGCTGGCCTTCGACGCCGAGGGAGCGCTCGTTTACGAGAATGCGGCCGCTCGTGAGATTCTGGGGGCGGACCTCAAACTGCTGCGTCATCAGGGCTGGTATGCCGCTGTCGTGCTGTTTCAGGGCGGCCCGCTAGCCGTCGAATCGCCGCTCGAAGGCGCCCGCGCGCGCGCCGAAAAAACCGGCCGCCCGGCCCGTTTCACCACCCTGCGCTATGGTGAGTACATCCCGTGCTGGGTAACGACCGCGCAGGACAGCGGTCACACCCCGTTGACCCTGCTGACCATCGAACAGCCAGACTGGTCGGCATTGGGCGAGCTATTCGACCGCTACCTGCAGGAAGTGCGCGCCGCCACCGACGCCACCATCGGCCATTCCTCACTCATCCTGAATACGGCGCTCAAGCCCCGTTCCAAAGAGACCGCCGAGCATCTCGGCAAGCGCGTCGCCGGCTTCGCCCGGCTCATCGAAACGCACATGTTCCGCCTGAACGAGCTGACAGGTATGATGGCGCGGATGACCGCCATTCGCACCAACCGCCTGCGCGATGAGACGCAGGCCGCCTGCCAGCGCATCGTGCTGGCCGATTTCTTCGAAGACCTGGTCGAAGAACTGGCCGAAGGGCCGTTTCTCGACCCCGAAACCGACGACCCCGAGTTCCGGCGGCGGCTGGTCTTTGACATCCCAGGCGACATCACGGTGGCGGCTTCCCCTCGCCATCTCACCGCCATCTTGCGCGATATTCTGCGTAATGCGATCATGTACAGTCTGAAAGCCGCGCCCGTCCACATCAGCATTGAACCTGCCGCTGGCGTCGTGCAGATTGACGTCATGGATGAAGGCTACGGCATTCGGGAAAGCGAACGTGAACGGGTCTTCATGCCGTTTTTACGCGCCCGCCAGCCGCAGATCATCGGCGAATTCGGCTACGGCCTCAGTCTGTACCTGTGCAAGTACGAGGCCGAGGCGATGGGCGGCCGTCTGTGGTTCGACAGCGAAGAAAGCAAAGGCAGCACCTTCAGCCTGAAACTGCCCGCCTGGCAGACGGGAGTGAGGGAGACGGGAAGTTGAAGGTTGAAAGTAGTCAATAGAGAGACGCCCAATGAGGATTGGGGAGCGGGCGAATGAACGTTAGTTGAGGGGAAGAATGGCCGATATCGCACGGGCTAATGTCGTTTTACAGAATCACGCAGGCGATCATCCAGCGCAGCAGGCGGCTTCAGCCCCTTGTGCAGGCGGACCAGCCGGGCGGGCAAGGGGCTGAAGCCCCCTGTTGGTACTCCGCGCACTATTGTTAAGCTGCATGAGGCATCAGGCGAAACAAACGTCAATCTCCCTCAACAAACACGAATTCATTTCACCTGAGCCGTTACTTTTACTTTGTACTTTCTACCTTGTACTCTCAACTGGACACCCCATGCAGAACCTGACGCCCGAGTTCTTCGACACGCTCATCATCGTAGTCATGTTCATCGGCATCGCGCTGGCGGCTGTGCGCCTGTACCGTGATTTCACGCGCCCGCTGCCGCCCGACGCTGTCCCGCCAATGCCGCGAAAGGACGTTGCTCCATGATTGATATCGAGCTCATCCGCGAGAAGCCGGAGTGGGTGAAAGAACGGCTTGCTACGCTCAACGACCCGGCGGCCCTCGAACGAGTAGACGCCGTCTTCGCGCTCGACCAGGAGCGCCGTGCTGTGCTGGCCGAAGCCGAAAACACGCAGGCCGCGCGCAACAAGCTCAATAAGGCAGCCGGGATGCTGCGCGGCAGCAAGGGCCTCGATGATGGCCGCCGCTATGCGCTAGCCGCCGCCGCTGCAAGCGCCATTGAGGCCCACGACTACGAAACGGCCGCTGCACTGCTGGGCAACCCGGCCGATGCTGCGCCCGCCCCGGCTGGCCCCGACGCGCTTGCGGCACTCAACACGGCGCTCGGCAGCATCGGCGATCACGTTGAGGCATTCAATCAGCGGTTGACCGGCATCGAAACGCAGCTAGATGAAATCATGCTGTGGATTCCGAACCTGCCGCACGAGAGCGTGCCCGTCTTCCCCGGCGAGGAGCATAACATCGCCTGGCCGGTCGAAGGCATGATGCCCGAGTTCGACTTCGAACCGAAACCGCACTGGGACATCGGCCCCGCCCTCGGCATCATTGATTTCGAGCGCGGCGTGCGCCTGCATGGCACGCGCGGCTTTGTGCTGCAGGGCATGGGCGCGCGGCTGCAGCGGGCTCTAATCAGCTTCTATCTCGACCAGGCGCGGGCCAAGGGCTATACCGAAGTCTACGTGCCGTACATGGTCAAAGAGGAAATGATGGTGGGCGCGGGGCAGTTCCCCAAGTTCCGCGACACCGTTTACACTGACCCCGACGCCGAACTGGTGATGATCCCCACTGCCGAAGTGGCCATCACCAATCTTCACCGCGACGAAATCCTCGACGAGAGCCAACTGCCGCTGTACTACGTGGGTCACACGCCATGCTTCCGCAAGGAGAAAACCAGCGCGGGCCGTGACGTGCGCGGAATCAAGCGCGTGCACCAGTTCGAAAAAGTCGAGATGTACAAGTTCACGACTCCTGAAACGAGCTATGCCGAACTGGATTCGCTGACCGAGGACGCCTGCGACCTGCTGCGCAAGCTCAATCTGACTTTCCGCCGCCTGGAGATTGTCACCGGCGACCTCGGCTTCAGCGCCAGCAAGAAGTATGACGTCGAGGTGTGGTCGCCCGGCTGCGGGGAATGGCTGGAAGTCAGTTCGTGCAGCAACACCGAGGACTTTCAGGCGCGGCGGGCCAACCTGAAGTACCGCCCGGCCGAAGGCAAGCGCACGCGCTACCTGCACACGCTGAACGGCAGCGGCCTGCCCACCGCTCGCGTCATCATCGCCATTCTGGAGAACTACCAGCAGGCGGACGGCTCGGTGGTCATCCCTGAAGTGCTGCGGCCGTATTTGGGCGGCGAAAGCGTGATCACAGCTTCCTGACCAAAGCCTCAACGCAGTGACGCTGAGAAAAGCCAGAGACGCAGAGGGAGTGTCCTCTCTGCGTCTCTGGCTTTTCCCTCAAACTCCGCGCCGAATCATTATCTCTTTACGCTAGTACGCCACCACCGCCAGCGCGCTGACGGCCGTATTGCGCCCGGCCCGGTTGCCACCGGCAGCTACGGCACGCAGCACGGCTTCGCCCTGCGAACGCTGCAAGCGCAGCAGGCCGATCGCCGCCACGTAGTTGGTCTGCTCGTCTGGCTCGGCTGCGGTGGCAATGGCCAGCAGCGCCTGCGCGCCGCCCGCATCGCCGATTTCGCCCAACGCGCAGGCACAGGCATGGCGCACGCTCCAGTGTTGGCTTGCCAGGCCCGTTAACAGGGCAGGCAGAGCCGCCGCCGTGCCCCGCCTGCCAAGCGTGAAGGCCGCCCGCCACTGCGCTTCTTCGGGTGCGTGCCGGTCAGTCAGCAGAGCAATCAATGCCTCGTCTGCCTCACTGCCCCACCCTGCCAACGCCACATCGGCCTGCAAGCGCGCCTCCAGCGACGGGCTGCCGAGGGCAAGAATCGCATCGGCCAGACCGCTCACGTGTAGATGACCTGCTGTTCGAGGAACTTGAGTGTGGCGGTCAGATAGGCTTCCATCGTCTCAGGTTTGCGCCAGCCGTGCCCCTCACCCGCGTAGACATGATACTCGTGCGGCACACCACGCCGGGCCAGCACCGCCACGATGGAATCGCTTTGGCTGCGCAGCACCACGTTATCTTCGTCGCCCTGAAACACGATGACCGGGTCGCTGATCTTCTCCGCGTGGAAGAGCGGGGAACGGTCGCGATATCGTTCCGCCGCTTCGGGCAGGACGCCGAGCAGCATCTCGGAATAGCGCGACTCGAACTTCCAATCGAGATCGGTTTCTGAAACCAGCGTGAACTGGTTGCTGATGCCGTAGAGGCAAACGCCCGCCTTCCAGAAGCCCGGCCTATCCACCAGCGACTGCAGCACGGTGTAGCCGCCCGCGCTGCCGCCAAGGATGACCAGCTTGCCAGCGTCCACGATACCCTCGTCCACCAGATGCTGCGCGCCGCTGGCGGCATCGGCAACGTCATACACGCCCCAACTGAGGCGGTGGCGATCCTTGTAGGCCTTACCGTAGCCAGTACCGCCGCGGTGGTTGACCTGCAGGACGGCGAAGCCCCGCGTGGCGTAGAACTGCATCTCCTCGTTGTAGGCGAGCGGCGCCTGGCTGGTCGGGCCGCCGTGCACATGTACGACGAGCGGTGGCAGCCCTACCCCCTCGAAGCGGTCGCTGGCCGGGGGGTAGAAATTGCCGTGCACGACCTCGCCATCAGCGCCGGCCCACTGTATTGGCCGCCCCTCGGAAAGCTGTGCCGCGAGCAGCGACTCGGTGCTGGTGCGCCGGATGACACGCACCGCTGGCCCGGCATCCACTACGGTTACACCCGGCACATCGTTGTCTTCGCGGCGGGCAAGCTGTGCGCCTCCGAAGTCGAGACGGATCGCGCGTTCGGGCGTGAGCGGACTGGATGCCAGCAGCGCGACGGAGTCGCTCGACGGCGACACGCTGATCATGCGGTACCAGGTGTAGGGCAGTTCGAAGCGTTCAGCCTTTCCGTCACCAACCCCGAACTTCCATAGTCCAATCGAGGAATGGTAATTGCGCAGGGCGTAGATGGCCGCGCTGTCGTACGACCAGCCGTACTGGCGCATCCCTTGCACCCAGGCGGGCCAGCC
>JAEURB010000416.1 GCA_016788435.1 Anaerolineae bacterium
TGCGCCGGGGCGGCCAACGCGGCCATTGGCATCTACGAATATTTCGGCGGCAGCGGCGCGCTGCACCTGCTGATTGACAACCGCTACTTTCGCGCCTTCGGCACGTTCGGCCAGCCCAATCCGTTTGGCGGATTCATGGGACTCTTACTGCCGCTGGCTTTGGCGGGAGCGGCCGGTTGGGGGTGGCGCTGGCTGCGGCGGATCGGCGCGCCCCAGCGCGAAGTGCGGGCGCTGGCACTGGCCGCCTTCTATAGCGCGTGTTCCGGGCTGCTGGCGGCGGGGGCGCTCATGTCGTGGAGCCGGGGCGCGTGGCTGGGGGCGGCGGCCGGCGTGATGGTGCTGCTGTTCGCCCTGCCCCGCCGCTGGTGGGCTGGCCTGATGATGGTTGGGATTGTGACGCTGGGCGGAGTGGGCGCAGCCGCGCTCGGACTGCTTCCCTCATCCATTCTCGACCGGGCAACCAGTTCGTTTTCCGAAACGTTCTCGGTGACAGACGTGCGCGGGGCGAACATCACGAGCGAAAACTATGCGCTCATCGAACGGCTGGCCCACTGGCAGGCGGCAGTGAACATGGCGACCGATAACCCCTGGCTGGGCGTCGGCTTCGGTAATTACGAAGCCGCGTACGACAAGTACAGATTGATCGCCTGGCGCTTTCCGTTGGGCCACGCACATAACACCTACCTGAATGTTCTTGGGGAAACGGGCGTTATCGGCGCGGCGGCCTTCGCAACCACCTGGGCGCTGGTTGTGTTCTATACGTGGAAGGCGCGCGCACACCCGGACCCGCAGGCGCACATTCTGGCGGCCGGGCTACTCGGCGCGTGGGGCTATCTGGCCGTCCATAGCCTCACCGACAATCTGTTTGTCAACAATCTTTTCCTGCACATCGGCACTATGCTTGGGCTGGTGGCGCTGTTATATAATCAGTCGCGGCATAAATCACGAGCCATGAGGAACGCATGACGCCAAGCACCGAATCCGTGAAAATCCGGCGCGTGTTCGCACGAAACCCGGTTGACGCCGGCGTGGTTGCTATTGCGGGCCGCTTCGGTTCACGCGCACGCGAGGCTGAACGCTTCATCAAGTTCGCCATGGTCGGCGCGCTCGGCGCAGTCATTGATGCCGGTACGCTTTTCTTACTGCAGGCCACTGTGCTCGCTCCGGTTGACCCCAACCGTGGCCTCAAGGTCGCCCTCGCCAGCAGCATCGCGTTCTTCGTGGCGGTTTGCAGCAACTTCTACTGGAACCGCGTGTGGACGTACCCGGATTCGCGGTCGCGTTCGATGCGCCGGCAGTTGACCCAGTTCACGATTGTCAGCCTCACCGGCTGGATCGGCCGTACGCTGTGGATCAGCCTGTCATACGTTTGGCTGGGCGCGGTCTTCATGCCTCTCTTTCTGCCTGAAATCCAGCTTCTGCGCCCTGGCTATGTCCCATCGGCCAGCGCCGAAGCCAAAGTGGGAACGATGGTCGCGTGGCTGATCGGCGTCGTGGTGGTTATGATCTGGAACTTCCTCGCCAATCGCTACTGGACGTACAGCGACGTCAACTAACGCCGCGCTCCCCCCAATTGCCATTGACTACACGCCGGCCTGGGAACAGGGCGGTGGTATCGGCCGCTACGTGCGGGAACTATGCGCGGCGCTCGCACGGCTTGACAGCCAAACGGACTTCCGGCTGCTGGTGGCCGGTGCGAAGCGAGGGCAGCTTCCCGCGCCACCCGGGCCGAACTTCTCGTGGCGGCCGACTGCCGTTACGCCGCGCAACTGGGCACGATTGTGGCACCGCGCCCGCCTGCCCTACCCGGTAGAGGCGCTAACCGGCCGCGTTGCGCTGCTGCATGCTACTGACTTCACGCTTCCGCCCACACTGCCCGGCACGCGCACGCTGCTGACTGTCCACGATCTCTCGTTCGTCCGCGTGCCGGAAACCGCCAGCCCGCCGCTGAAGGCGTATCTCGACGCCGTGGTGCCGCGTTCAGTACGGCGCGCCGATCATGTACTGGCCGATTCGATGGCGACGCGTGACGACCTGATCGCGCTCTACGACACCCCGCCGGAGAAGATCACGGTGCTGTGGAGCGGTGTGGACGCCCGTTTCGCGCCGGTTAATGACGCCAGCAAGTTAGACGCCGTGCGCGACCGCTACCATCTGCCCACCGGCCCGTTTCTGCTGTCAGTGGGCACGGTACAACCGCGCAAGAATTACACGCGGCTGATTGAGGCGCTCGCCCGCCTGCGCCACGAAATACCCCAGCTCGGCCTGGTGATTGCCGGGGGGAAGGGCTGGCTGGAAGACCCGATCTATACGGCGCTCGACCAGTTCGGGCTGCGCGAAGCAGTTATCTTCACCGGCTTCGCCGATGATGCCGATTTACCCGCGCTTTACACACTGGCGCATGTGGTCGCTCTGCCCTCGCTCTATGAGGGCTTCGGCCTGCCCGTGCTGGAAGCGATGGCCTGCGGAACGCCAGTCGTTACCTCGAACCTGTCTTCGCTGCCTGAGGTGGCCGGCGAGGCCGCGCTGCTCGTCAATCCGCTGGATGTGGACGAATTGACGGACGCGCTGAAGCGGCTCATCAGCGATGAAGCGCTGCGTGCGGCACTGCGCGAACGCGGGTTGGCACGATCCGAACCTTTCACCTGGGAACGCGCCGCCCGCCAACTGCGGGACATCTATTCCCAAATGCTTTCTGCCAGAACCCCGGCGCTATAATGAGTCAGCGACCATTTCAGGGTAAATTCGGGGGAATAATGTCAGCACGGCGGTTCACGATTGCACCAGACAAGCCCTTTTTCGTCTACGACACATACGGAGACTGGCACGCCATCGCGATGAATGGCGGCATCTTCGATACGCGCGGCGAGTACATCGGCTTCTATCAGGGCGAACAGCACGAGGTATTCACCATGTCGGGCGAGTGGATCGGCGCGCTCTATCCCGATGGCCGCATCATCCGCAAGCGAAGCGCCCCGCGCCCGCCACTACTGAAGACCCTGCCGCCGCGTATGGGCAAACCGGATCGCTTTCCGGCCCGCGCGCCCCTGCCACCACAAAATGCCGAGATTGGCTTCGACAAGATTGACGTGCTGGAGGAAGACCCGAACATCTTCAAGCGCATCTCCGACCTCACGCCGGACGCTGACTGATGCCCGCTGCACCGCGCCCGGCCAAGACGATTGCCCAGTCGCGCTTCACGCTCAGCCACCTGATGGGCGCGCCGGATGCCAATACCCTGGGTAACGCGCACGGCGGCGTGATCATGAAACTGGTGGACGAAGCCGGGGCGCTGGTCGCTATGCGCCACGCCAACCGGCCGGTGGTGACCGTGGCCATCGACTCGATGACGTTCATGCAGCCGATCCGGATTGGTGACCTGGTGCTGTGCAACGCGGCGCTGACGGTTGTGGGCCGCAGTTCGATGGAGGTGCGCGTCGAGGTGGTGGCCGAAAACCCGATGCTCGGCACGTCGCAGGTGACGAACACGGCCTATCTGGTCTATGTGGCGCTCGGTGAAGACGGGCAACCCGTCCCCGTTCCCGACCTACGCTACGAAAGCGATGAGGAGCACCTTCAAGGCGAGTTAGCCCGTGAACGGCAGGCCTA
>JAEURB010000428.1 GCA_016788435.1 Anaerolineae bacterium
GCTGGTGGCCGATGGCGCGCATATGACGACGTTCTACGCCCACGACTGGTCGCAGCCACTGGCTTTTCAAACCGGGCACGGTGTCCACACGCTGGCCGGCCTGATGATGCTCGACGCGATTTACCGCGAGGTGCTGGCCGACCGCGCCTTCTACGTACCAGAATCCACCGCCGAAGCAACCGCTGAAATCACGCCCGAAGTGACTGCCGAGGCCACCGAAAGCTGATGCTGCGCCGCCTGTTTAGCCGCGAAACGCTGCTGGCGCTCGCCCTGTGTCTCATTGTGCTGGCCCTGATCATTGCCACCACCGACGCCGGCCCGCAGTGGATCTATCAGGGATTCTGAGAAGAAGTTGAAAGTTGCGAGTTGAAAATCGAAAGTGCATCTCTCTGCGCCCTTTGTGCCTTTGTGTTCTTTGAGTTGCCTTGTGTGTTTTCGTGGTTTTGTAAATGACGCTCGCTGAAATCGCGCTGCTGGCGCTGATTGGCGTCGTCTACGCGCTGGCGCTGCCCCGGCGCTGGCGTGGCGGCGCGCTGCTCGTCCTCACCACGCTTGGTATCTTCTGGTTGCAGCCGCCGCTGCCGGTGCGCTGGCTCGACTACAGTCTGCCGCTGGCGCTACTGGTGCTGGTGGGCTTCACCTGGCTGGCCGCGCGCGCGCCCACCCAGCGCGTGACGCGCCGCGATTGGCTGACAGCCGCCGTCATCTTCGGCGTGGCGCTGGCGCTCACGACCGCCCGTTATGTGCAACTGCCGCTGGAACTGACCACCCGCCCGCCCGAAAGCCTGAGTGTGGCACTGGCGCTTGCCGCGGCCCTGGGTCTGGCGCTGCTGGCCTCACGGCTGCCCCGCGCCTGGTTCCTCTGGCTGATGTTAGCCGTTCTGCTCACCGCCTTCATCCTGCTCAAGACCCCGGTGCTGACAATGGCGGTGACGCGTATGCTGCGTATTTCGGCGGCGCAGGACCCGGCGCTGGCCACCCCGGCCGATGTGCTGTGGCTCGGTTTCTCGTATGCCGCCTTTCGCCTGATCGCCACCGTCCGTGACCGGCAATCGGGCATTCTGCCGGCCATGACCCTGCGCGAGTACATCACTTACGCGCTGTTCCTGCCCGCTTTCCCCACTGGCCCGATTGACCGGCCGGAGACGTTTCTGGCGCAACTTCAGGCCGTCCCCGGGCTGAATACCCGCGAAAGCAGCCGCTTCGCCTACGCCGGTACGCGGTTGGCGGTGGGCGCGTTCAAGAAGTTCGTCATCGCCGACATGCTGGCGCTCTACAGCCTGAATGCCGTCACCGCGCCGCAAACGGAAACCACGGGCGCGCTCTGGCTGCTTGTCTTTATCTATGCCTGGCAGATTTACTTCGACTTCAGCGGCGCGATAGATATGGTCATCGGCATCGGCGTGCTGTTCGGCATCCAGTTGCCAGAGAACTTCAACCGGCCGTACCGCCAGCGCACCATCACCGCCTTCTGGCAAGGCTGGCACATGACGCTCAGCGCCTGGGCGCGGGCCTACGTCTATAGCCCGCTGTCGCGCTCACTGCTGCGCCGCAAACGCAAGCCATCGCCCGATGTCATCTTCATCCTCGCTACCCTGGCGACGATGATCGTGATCGGCCTGTGGCACGCAGTGGCGCTTAACTTCCTGATCTGGGGCGTTTGGAATGCCGCCGGCTTGATCGTCCACCGCTTCTGGACGCAGCGCACGCGCAACTGGTATCGCGCGCTGTCGCCCGGCCGTCTGCGCGCGTGGCATGGGGCAGGGGTGGCGCTGACCTTCGTCTTCGTGGCGCTCGGCTGGGTATGGTTCGCCATTCCCGATGTGCAGTTGGCGGCGCGTACCTTCCTGCGCCTGTTCGGAGTAACCTCTTGAAGGCGGGTTCATCGTGGGCATGGGCGAGCGCGCCGTTCACACGCTGGCGGGGGCTGCTCCGGCTGCTGATCAAGGCGCTGGCCTTCTTCGTGGCTCTCAACCTGGCCTTCGCGCTGCTCAACCCGCTGCCTGCGCTCGGCCGCCTGACGCTTTACAACGGCCTGGTTCCGGGCCGCGAACGGCTGCCCTATGGCGAGTCGCCTGCTGCCTGGAATCTCACGCTCGACAACCTGAACGCGATGTTCGCCAGCCAGCGCCTCAGCCAGCCGAAAGCGGCAGACGAGTTCCGCGTCATCATCATCGGCGACTCGTCCGTCTGGGGTACGCTGCTGGAGAACACTGAGACGCTGGCCGGCCTGCTGAACGCGCAGGGGCTGTCGCTTGAAGGGAAAACGGCCCGCTTTTACAACGCTGGCTACCCCCCCATGTCGGCCACCAAAGACCTGCTGCTGCTCGATCAGGCGCTGGCCTATGA
>JAEURB010000454.1 GCA_016788435.1 Anaerolineae bacterium
GTTCCGCGACCGTACCGCCCACGCTGGAAACCGATAGCACAGCCGTCGTCGTGGCGGCAACCCTCCCGCCGCGCGTGACCGATGAGCCGCAGCAATCCTCCACGCCCAGCCCTTCTCCGACACGCGCAGTTACCGCTACGCCGACCCCCACCGCGACCGTTCCGCCGACCGCGACCAGCACGCCGCGCCCAACGCTGCCGCCCGGCGGACTGCAAGGCCAACAGATCCTGCTGGCTGGCTCTCCCGAAGACGTGGCGGCGTTTCTCGGCGATCCGGTGCACTTCATCCCGGCGCAAGCGCCCGGCGAGTGGCGGCTGGGAACTGGCGAGAGCAGCGATGGCGAACTGCTGACGGTCGCTCCAACCGAAGCGGGTCTGAACGCGCGTTACGGCGCCGATGCGGCGGGCCGAGCGGTGCGCACGGGCGCCGATCTCGAACTCATCACGTTCAATCCACCGCTGCTGGTGGATGACGACGTGTACTTTGGCCTGTTATTCCAGGCGGTGTCCAATCCGGCGCTGACTGCTGGCCTGCAAATTAACCTGGCCGAGCCGGGCGTGCTGCGCTTGAGCCAGCGCGAAGGCGATACGGTGACGGCCATCAGCCAGCGCACGCAGGGCGGCCCGCTCGATGTGCGGCTGGAGCGCGATCTCGACGCCGAAACGGTGCGCGTTTACGTCAATGGTCAGCCGCTCGGCGCGGCGATCCCGTTTGTGGGTGGTGACGAACCGGTGGTGCCGCTGCTTTACGTACACGATGGCGGAGTGATCGCCCACGTTGCCGACTGGTCCGTTACCCTGCGTTGACCCTTTTGGGCGGTCTCGACCGACTCAATGGATCAAACGCATCGTCATCTCAATTATTCCAGGCGAAATCACAATTTTTGGTTTATACTACCGGCACTAGTCTTAAGAAGACATTCAAATCGTAAAAGGGGCATCCGCCCATGGTCGTTCAGCAAGACAGCCCGGTGACCGCCCTGGTACCTGGCCGCTTCGCGGGTACGCCCCGTGTTCTGGTCGTGGATGACGACCACGCGACGAGGGCACTACTCTCGCAGGTATTCGCCTCAACCTGCGAGGTGCTGACGGCTGCCAACGGCCCTGACGCGCTGCGTATCCTGGCCGAGCAGCCGGTGGATGTGGTGCTGCTCGATATCATGATGCCGGTGATGAGCGGGCTGGAAGTCCTCGAAGCGATCCGGCACGATGAAACGCTGGTCGAACTGCCGGTCATTCTGATATCCGCGCGTTCGGCCCAGCGAGACGTCGTCGAAGGGCTGCAGCACGGCGCGAATGACTACATCATGAAGCCGATTGACCTGGCGGTGGTGCGCGCCCGCGTCAACACCCAGCTCAAGCTCAAGCGCCTGTCGGACGCCTATCAGGCGACGATCCTCGAACTTCAGTCGAGCCAGCAGTTGCAGGCCAACTTCGTGCAAATCGTGTCGCACGATCTGAAAGGCCCGCTGACCAACCTGCGGATGGCTATCCACCTGCTGCGGGACATGCTCAAGGACAGTTCATCGGCGGCCGGGGTGCTCGAAAGCGCCGAGTTGGCGATCACCGAGATGAACACGCTCATTCGAACCTTTCTCGATGTGGCGGTCGCTCAGTACGGACAGCTTGAGATTCGCCCGGACTGCCTGAACGTGACCGATCACCTGCGGCGGGTGGTAGAGCAGCATACGCTGCCCGCCCAGCGCAAGCAGATCGAGGTGGCGCTGGAAGAGGGAGTGTTCGCCGTCGTGGCCGATGGCCGCCTGTTCGGCCAGATTGTCAGCAATCTGATTGGCAACGCCATCAAATACAGCCCACCGGGGTCACGCGTGCGTGTGTGGGCCGAAGGGCTGGAAGAGCGCGTTCGCATCTGCGTAGCCGATCAAGGCCCCGGCATCCCCGAGAATGAACGCGGCCGCCTGTTTCGTATGTTCGGACGGCTTTCGACGCGGCCAACCGGCGGCGAGTCGAGCACCGGGTTGGGTCTGTGGATCGTCAAAACGCTCACCGAAGCCCAGAATGGCGTGGCTGGTGTCGAATGCCCGCCGGAGGGTGGCTCGATCTTCTACGTGGACTTGCCGGTCTGCGCGCTTGGCGAGTAAACGATGAAGCCGTCGGCGGTGTCGCGCACGAGCGATGCCGCTGGACATAGGCGCACGGTGTAGGCGGCCCACAGGTCGCCAATTGCGCCGCCGGCGTTGAGGATGACCCCCAGCGCCACTGTCCACCACCAGCCCGAAGACAGGACGAGCAGACTGGCCGCTCCGGCAATGCTGATGATGATCAGCGGGCTGAGGGCCACGGCCAGATACTGATTGCGGGTGAAAAGCGCATTATCGGCCGTTGCGTAAAGTACGCCTTTGTCGAGCTTAATTCCCAGGCGCGGGCGGTGGCCTGAGCCGA
>JAEURB010000494.1 GCA_016788435.1 Anaerolineae bacterium
GCGGCGAGGCGCTTGGCCTGACGGCGGATCAGATGGGCGCGCTGGCGCTGCCCTTCCTCACGTTGCTGATCCTCGGCGCGCCGGGCCTCTACTTCGGGCTGAGAAACGGCCCCGGCTATCTGCTGGGCGGCGGCGTAGGACTGACCGAAGCCGGGCTGCTGCTGGCATTGATCGGCACGGCCACTGCCTACGGCCTGACCGGGCAGGGCGGCGACCCCGGCGGCCAAACGCTGATCGGGATCGGTACGGTCATCATCGGAGCGGGCACGCTGGTTATGTCGCTCGGCCTGATCAGACAGGGCGGCTCGGCCGACTGGATCGCGGTGCTGCTGGCGGCGCTCGGCCTGACGGTCATCCCGGCGCTGCTCGAACCGCGCTTCGCCATTCTTCCCGGCCTGTGCTGGGCTGCGCTCGGCTTCGTGGTTTGGCTGGCGGCGGGGGAGATGGAAACAGCGGCAAAAGCGCGGCCCAGATAGAATATCCGTGCTATACTGCGCGGGTGGATTGTATGCCCAACTGCGATCAGCCGAGGGGGCCGGGGTGAACACACAACCCGTCAGCGACGCTATTCTTTGTGGAGATTGTCTGGCTGTGATGGCGGGCCTGCCTGATGAGTGCGTGGATCTCATCGTGACCTCACCACCATATGCCGACAACCGCAAGAAGACCTACGGCGGTATTCATCCTGATGAGTACGTGGATTGGTTCATGCCGCGCGCCGAACAAATGCAACGCATCCTCAAGCCAACGGGTACTTTTGTCCTCAATATCAAGGAAAAAGTCGTCGAAGGCGAGCGCCATACGTATGTCCTCGAACTCATTCTCGAAATGCGGCGGCAGGGCTGGCTGTGGACGGAGGAGTTCGTGTGGCACAAGCGGAACTCGTATCCGGGCAAGTGGTCAAACCGCTTCCGCGATTCCTGGGAGCGCTGTATCCAGTTCAACAAGCAGCGCCAGTTTCAGATGAATCAGGATGCGGTGATGGTACCGATGGGTGACTGGGCGAAATCGCGGTTGGCGCGGCTGAGCGAAACCGACCAGCAGCGCGATGAGTCGAAGGTGGGGAGCGGCTTCGGCAAGAACGTATCGAACTGGGTTGGGCGGGATATGGCGTACCCGACCAATGTGCTGCATTTCGCCACTGAATGCAGCAACAAGGGCCACAGCGCGGCCTTTCCGGAAGTTATCCCGGAGTGGTTCATCAAGCTGTTCACACGGCCGGGCGATATGGTACTTGATCCATTCGCAGGTTCCGGAACGACGGCGGTTGTCGCCCGGCGGCTGCGCCGGCACTTCATTGGTATCGAAATCCTGCCGGAATACTGCGCGATAGCTGAACAGGCGCTGGAGTCAGTACAGCCCTACCTGATAACCGAATGAAGCCGCTCGATCTGCCGCTCGTCAATGCCTACGTGGAACAACATATCGGGGGCTTCCACGACAAGCGCCTCAAATCGCCGGCTGAACTCACACTGAGCAGCCTGCTTCGCAAGAAGAACCCATATCTGTTTCGCGCCAAGAACCTGCTCGTGGCCTCTGACCTTGTCACGGAACTGCTGGGCGCGTTTCTGTCCTCTTCCGAGGAAAAGCTGTTCGGTGATTTCCTCGAAGACCTGGCCATCTTCGTCGCTATCCAAACGGCAGATGGCCATAAATCCACTGCGCCCGGCATTGACCTGGAATTTGCCGATGCAGGAGTGCAGTACGTCGTATCCATCAAGTCCGGCCCAAACTGGGGAAACAGCTCACAGCAGAAGAAGCAGGAAGACGATTTCAAGAAGGCCGTCATCCGCCTGAAGCAATCATCGCATACGGCGAACGTTCAGCCCGTACTTGGGATCTGCTACGGGCGCACGCGCACTACATTCCTGCGCGGCTACATGAAAGTGACTGGTCAAAGCTTCTGGCAAATGATCAGTGGCGATGCGGATCTGTACAAGAAGATCATCGTGCCGGTGGGTTACCGCGCCAAAGACCACAACGAGCGATTCAGCGAGGGGCGCAGCCTGATCGTCAACCGCTTCACGCACGAGTTCATCAGCCAATTCTGTGATGTGTACGGCGCGATTGACTGGGACAGGCTGATCGCGTTCAACAGTCAGAACATGGACCAGCTTCGGAGCAGCGGACTATGACGTTCATCGAAGCGCCTACCACCTTCTATCTCGGCCGCCGCTACGACCCGGCCGCCGGCAAGCTGACCGGGGAAGCCGTGTACTACGACTCACGGGACCTGACGACGCACGCCGTCGTGCTGGGTATGACCGGCAGCGGCAAGACCGGCCTGTGCATCACCCTGCTTGAAGAGGCCATCCTCGACAACCTGCCCGCCCTGATCATGGACCCCAAAGGTGATATCACCAACCTGCTGCTCAACTTCCCGGATATGCGGCCGCAGGATTTCGAGCCGTGGGTGAACGTGGATGACGCCCGCCGGACCGGGATGGATGTGCCGCAGTACGCCGCGAAGCTGGCGGCGGACTGGCGCGACGGGCTGGCCGATTGGGGAATCGTGCCGGACCGGCTGCGCTGGCTGCAAATGGCGGCGCAGTTCAGCGTTTATACGCCGGGTTCAGACGCGGGCCTGCCGATCAGCATTCTGGCTTCATTTCGCGCCCCGCAGGAGGACTGGGAGGCGGACGCGGAGGCCAACCGCGAGCGCGTGAACGGCACGGTGACGGCGCTGCTGGCCCTGGTGGGCCAGGATGGCGCGGCCATGCACGACCGCGAACACGTTTTGCTGGCCAACATCTTCGAGGCCAACTGGCGCGCCGGGCAGGATTTGACGCTCGAAACGCTCGTTCAGCAGGTGCGCCGCCCGCCATTTGAGAAGCTCGGCGTGTTCGCAGTGGACGAGTACATCCCGGCCCGCGAGCGCGAAAAGCTGGCACGCGCTTTGAACGGCATGATCGCCGCGCCCGGCTTCCAAAGCTGGACGAACGGCGACCCGCTGGATATTCCTTCACTGCTCTACACGCCGGATGGCCGGCCGCGCGTCTCGATCTTCTACACCGCCCACCTGAACGAAGCCGAGCGCCAGTTCATCACGACGCTGCTGCTGGAAGGCATGGCTGGCTGGATGCGAACGCTGAGCGGCACGACCAGCCTGCGCGCCCTGCTCTACATTGACGAGTTGTACGGCTACTTCCCGCCCCACCCGCGCAACCCGCCGACCAAAGAACCGCTGCTGCGCCTACTCAAACAGGCTCGCGCATTTGGTATCGGGCTGGTGCTGGCGACGCAGAACCCCGGCGACCTCGACTACAAGGGCCTGACCAACTGCGGAACGTGGTTCATCGGCCGCCTGCAAGCCGAAACCGACCGTGAGAAGGTGACTGAAGGCCTGCAATTGATGGACAATACGGCCGGCGCGCAGGACGTGGACGCGCTGATCGCCCGCATCCCGCCGCGCACCTTCCTCATGCACAATATCCACAACCCGGCAGGACCGCTACTGTTCGGCACGCGCTGGGCGATGAGCCTGCTGCGCGGCCCGCTGACGCGCCAGCAGATAGCCGTGCTGATGAAGGCACAGCGGCTGGAAAAGACGGCCGCTATGCGCGCCGCGACCAGCGGCATGGCCAACCCAACCTACGCGAACGCCGTCTCGCAGGCGATTGCCGAAGCTATCCCGCTGCCGCAGCCGAAACCCCGCCGTCCCGTGCCGCCGCCAGCACTACCGGAAACGCCGACCGAACCCGCGCCAACGGTTCCGGCTGTTCCGGCACAGGCCGTGCCTGCGCCAACCCGCCGCGCGCAGCCGATTCCCGGCTTCAACGATAGCCCGCCTGCTCTGCCCGCCGGGGTGGCGCAGTATCACTTGATGCCAGCCTTTACAGCGGCACAGGCAGCCGGCCAGTGGCAGGGGCAGGTCGGCGCTTTCACGGCTGGCGGGCCGCCGCCGGCGCTCGTCTACCAGCCCGGCTTGCTGGCACAGGCGACCGTGCGCTATCAGGATCGCAAATCGGGCGTCTATACGGCGCGCTCGTACACCGTCCTCGTCCCCGGCGTCGAACGCACCGGCTACGTGGGCTGGCCGGATCACGCCATCAACCCGATTGACCCGCGCACCGCTTCGGCCCAGGCACAGATCGCGGGCTACTACGGCGACCTGAGCGATGGCCTGACGGACGGCAAGCGTCTGACCGCCTTGCGCCGCGAGTATGTGGATCACCTGTTTGCGACGGCACGGCTGATGATTCCTGGCAGCGCGGCGCTTGGTTTGTACGGCACGCCGGATACCGACCCGGCTACGTTCCGCAATCAGGCAGCGCAGGCCGCCCGTGAACGCCGTGATGCCGAAATGGACGCACTCACACGCAAGTACGAGGGCGTTATTGACAGCATCGAGGACAAAATGCGGCGCAAGGCCCGCCAGCTTGAATCGGAGAAGCGCGAACTGCGCTCGACCAGCCGCGAAAAGACGTTCACGACCGGCGAGGCGATGCTGGGACTGCTGCGGGGGCGCTCGGCCTTCACCCTGTCACGGATGAGCCGATCCGAAGTCTACCGCCAGCGGTCGTTGGGTCAGGTCGAACTGTACGAATACGACTTGCAGGCGCTGAACGACGAGATGGAAGAGGCGAAACAGCGCTTCGAGGCGGAACTGGCGGCGCTCAACCAGAAGTGGGCGCAGGCCGCCACGCAAATCGAGACGCAGGTCGTTGCGCCGTACAAGAAGGACATCACGCTCGATCTGTTTGGCGTGGGCTGGCAGCCGTGCTGGGTGGTGACGGCTGGTGGACAAGCGGTGCTGCTGCCGGCTCGGTGAGCGCAAAGCACCACGGACTGAGACTGCATCGTAACCAGGCATCACCGAATTAACGCTATGGAGCGTCGTAATGTCTGCCCTCTCACCCGAAGCAATTCAGGAACTTCAGAAGCGTGTTCAGAATGTCGCAGTGCCCGGCGATGCGCCGTTTGATGCGCTGCGTACGGCGTGGAACCTGTGCGTGCAGCAGCGCCCAGCCTTCATCGCGCTGCCGTCCACCAGCGAAGAAGTGGCCGAATGTGTCCGCTTTGCCCGCCAGCACGGCCTTGGCGTCGCGGTGCAAGCGACGGGGCACGGCGTGGGCCGCCCGGCTGATGACGCACTGCTGATCCTCACCCGCAATCTGAACGGCGTGACGGTAGACGCCACCGCGCAGACGGCGCACATCGAGGCCGGTGTGCGCTGGGGATCGGTGCTGAAGGCCGCACAGCAGCACAGGCTCGCGCCGCTGCTCGGCTCGTCTATGGGCGTGGGCGCAGTGGGTTATACACTGGGCGGCGGTATGGGTTGGCTGGCGCGCAAATACGGCCTGGCCTGCGATCACGTGCTGCGTTTCGAAGCGGTCAACGCGCAGGGGGAGATCGTCACAGCCAGCGCCGATGAACACGCGGACTTGTTCTGGGCGCTGCGCGGCGGTGGCGGAGCGAACTACGCGCTGGTGACGGCGATGGACATACGCCTGTTCCCCGTCACGGAAGTCTACGGCGGCAGCCTGCTGTACCCGGCGGAAATGGCGAAGGCCGTGTTCCAGCAATTCCGCGAGTGGGCCGCCACGCTGCCGGACGAGATGACGGCGTCGGTGCTGATCATGCACTATCCGGATTCGCTGGAGCTGCCCGATATGGTGCGCGGGCGCGCCTGCGCGGTTGTGCGGGGCTGCTTCACGGGCGAACCCAGCGAAGGCCAGGCGCTGATTGACGAATGGCGAAGCTGGCAGACGCCTGAGTTTGACCTGTTCGGCGCGATGCCGTTCATGGGCGCAGCGGCCATCAGCCATGACCCCCCCGGCCCGCTGGCTGGCCATAGCAACGGCGGATTCCTGACCGATTTGAGCGATGAGACGATAGACATCATTCTGGCCCACAGCCTGCCGCAAGACGGGCCGCCGCCGCTGGTGAAGGCCGAGGTGCATCTTCAGGGCGGGGCGATTGCCCGCGTACCGCGTGACGCGATGGCCGTCAGCCACCGTGACCAGCCGCTGCTGCTGAGCCTGATCTATTCGACGCCAACGGACGACACGTACGAGGCGGCCGTTCAGCACAGCGCGGACTTCCTGACGGCGCTCAGCCCGCATTCCAGTGGCGCGGCGTACGCGAACTTCCTTTCCGGGGAGGAGCAGATCGCGCGGGTGAACGGCCTGTTCGAGCCGGAAAAATACGCGCGACTGCAGGCTGTTAAAGCGGCGTACGATCCTGACAACGTATTCCGCTACGGTTTCGGCGTGCCGGGCCAGCCTGCGGGCTGAGGCGGACAGGCTGAAACTGGAGAGCGCGTCGTTTTTCCTGCATAATGGCGGCCATCCGTCACCGCCGGTTGTCCACTGGAGTGCAAGCCGTGATTACGCGATCCTACGTCAGCAAAAGCGTTCAGGCGATGCGCCCCTCCGGCATTCGCCGCTATTTCGACATCGTCGCCACCATGCAGGACGTCGTCTCGCTCGGCATTGGCGAACCGAATTTCGTCACGCCTGAGCATATCATGCAGGGCGGAATCGATTCGATGCTGCGCGGCGAAACGGGTTACACCTCGAACAGCGGCACGCTGGCCCTGCGGCGCGCCGTTTCGGCGCATGTTGAGCGGTTGTACGGGCTTTCGTACGACCCGGAACACGAGATTCTGGTGACGGTGGGGGTGAGCGAAGGGCTGTACATCGCCCTCAAGGCCATCCTCGACCCTGGCGATGAGGTGCTGGTCGTTGAACCGTGTTTCGTCGCTAACGCGGCCGCCGTCGAGATGGCGGGAGGCGTGGCGGTGATGGTCGAAACGCGCGTCGAGGACGAGTTCCAGGCGACTGGCGCGGCGCTGGAAGCGAAGATCACACCGCGCACCAAGGCCATCCTGATCAACTATCCAAACAACCCCACCGGCGCGGTGCTGACGATGGAGCACATTCGCCAAATCGCCGGCGTGGCCGAGCGGCACGACCTGCTGGTGCTGTCGGACGAGATTTACGAGCGCCTCGTCTACGACTGGGAGCACATCGCCTTCGCGGCGCTGCCCGGTATGCGTGAGCGCACAATCGTGATGAGCGGCATGAGCAAAGCCTACGCCATGACGGGATGGCGCATCGGCTATGTGATGGCCCCCGCGCCGCTGCTGGAGGCCATGCGCAAGCTGCACCAGTACCTGATCATGAGCGCGCCGACGATGGGCCAGGCGGCAGCCGTTGAGGCATTGCAGGCAGGTGAACCGGATGTCGCGTTTATGGTGGGCGAATATGACCGCCGCCGCCGCCTGATCGTGGATGGCTTCAACAGCCTCGGCCTGCCCTGCTTCGAGCCGCGCGGCGCGTTCTATGCCTTCCCCAGCATCGCCGCGACGGGCATGAGCGACGAGCAATTCTGCGAAACGCTGCTGCATGAGGAACGCGTGGCGGTCATTCCGGGCAGCGCCTTCGGGGCCAGCGGCGCGGGCTTCGTGCGCGCCAGCTACGCAAACAGCGACGAGAACATCGAGCGCGCCCTCGAACGGATGGCCCGCTTCATGCGCAATCACGGCTAAAACACATAGCACAACACGAAGCAACCACAGACAAGAAAAGGGCGCGGAGTTTTCTTCGCGCCCTTCGTTGTTTCGGCGTTATTTCGTGGCTGGCGCAACCGCGGCTGTGGGTGCGGGTTTGATGCGGCTGGCGGCCAGCCCCAGCACACCGAACAGAAGGATGCCGCCGATCAGGAATGGTGCGGTCGTGCCCAGCATCTGGAACAGCAGGCCGCCAATCAGCGGGGTGACCGCGTTGGCGAGGCTGACCAGACTGCTGCTCGCGCCGAGCGACACACCGATTTCCGATGAAGGCACGCGCTTTGTGATCAGACTGTTGATGCTGGGCGACAGCAGCCCGGCGCCAATCGCGGCCGGGGTTGAGGCGACAAGGATCCAGAGCAGGCCGATCCAGCCACTCGCTTCATTGGTGGGCAGCGGCACCTGAATGGCAGACGTGCTGTTGGTTAGTTCAGTTTGGATCTCGGCCGCTGAGTACCAGGGAACTGTTACGGCGGGTGTGATGGCGGTGATCACCAGCCCAACGGCAACCAACCCCAGCCCCCAGAAGATGAGCTTGCGTTCGCCATATTTCCGGCTGAGCGGGCCGATGTACTTGCCTTGCACGAGCACCAGCACGATGCCGATATAGACGAACACCAGCGCGTTGCCCGCCGCATTGAGGCCGAGGCGGCTGAGGCTGAACAGCGAGAACAGATTTTCGTAGCCGTTAAACACGAGCTGCTGGAGGAATATGACCACCAGCAGGATACTGACGGCGGGGTTGGCCAGAGCACGCGTGATATTACCCAGATAGCTGCGCTTCCGGCCCTCGGGCTTCTGGCCGCGCTTTTCGGCAGGCAGCGTTTCCTTGAACCAGAAGATGGTGAGCAGGATCGAGAGCAGCGAGAAACCGGCCGCGATAAAGGCAGGTACGCGGTAATCGTTGCCGCTGACCGCCAGCGCGATACCGGCGATGGCCGGGCCGAGCGTAAAGCCGAGGCCGAATGCTGCGCCAATCAACCCAAGGCCCTGTGTACGAGTGCGTTCGGTCGTGCTGTCGGTGATGGCGGCTTGGGCGGTGACAATGTTGCCGCCAGAAATGCCGTCCACGATGCGCGACAGAAAGACAATGGGCAGGGTGGTCGCGAAACCGAGAATGATGAAACCGATGAAGGTGCCGATCTGGCTGACGACCAGCACCGGTTTGCGGCCGAAACGGTCACTCAGACCACCGAGGATGGGCGCGGCCAGAAACTGCATCATGGGATAGGCACTGCCCATGAGCCCAATCGTGACGGGGTCGGCGCCGAACGACGCCGCGTAGAGGGGCAGTAGCGGAATGATCACCGTCAGGCCGAGCAGGTCAACCAGGACGATGATGAAGATCGGCAGCACGCGCTTGAAATCGAGCTTGTCGGCGCTGGAAGCAGTGGGTGAAGCGGCGGACATAATGGGGATCAGTCTCCTTGACCGGGAACGGCGAAAAGCTGCGCCATGATTTCGTCGAGCCAGTCCAGTTCGGCGGTGAGATGGCGGATTTGATGAGTGACAAGCAGAGCCAGGCTGCCCTGGTGCGCGCTAGCCGGAGTGGACTTCAGCATCTCAAGCTCGGCGACCAGCCCGGCGCGGCGGCGCGCCAGAAGTTCGGCCCGTTCCGCCACCGGGAGGTCATCCATGAAGGCGATACCAATATCTCCCGTGAAACGTGTGAGCGAAAAGGCGGCCAGATTTTCGCGCAGGAACTGCTGGAAAACGGCCTCCCCTGCCGGGGTGATCTGGTAGATGCGGCGCGGCGGACGGTTGCCATCCTGCTGCTCGTTCAGCACGACGATCCAGCCACGCTCTTCCATCTTCGCCAAGAGGTGATAGGCCGTCGGCTTCTTCAGGTCGGTGCAGTAGGCGAGATCACGGTTGATGAACTCGTTGAGGCGGTAGCCATGCAGGCCGCCGTGGCGCAAAAGGCCAAGTAACAGCAGTTCCCGATCCATCCATCACCCATTCTGAATAGTCAATTCTGACTAATCAGGATGAATTATACAGCGGCTTGATGGGGAGTCAAGACTGCGTGAACCTACGAAACCGAATCACGACGGCACAAAGATGAATGAATCACTTCGTGCCTTCGTGTCCTTTGTGCAATCGTGATTGCTTTGTGCCGCTACTTCAGCATGTTTGCCTGGTACCACGCCCAAGTGCGGCGCAGGCCTTCCTCAA
>JAEURB010000010.1 GCA_016788435.1 Anaerolineae bacterium
AATGGGCACGCGCGATGCTCGACGAGGACTTCGTCGTCCTCGACACTGAAACGACGGGCTTGTGGCCGGAGGACGAGATTGTCGAGATCGCGGTGATAGATCGGGCGGGCGCGGTGCTACTCAACCAGCGTATTCAGCCGCAGAATCCGGCGCGGCTGCTCAAGCGCGACGCGAAGAGCGGCATTTGCGCGGCCGATATTCACGGCATCATGCCAGCGATGCTCGAAGGGCAGCCGCGCTTTCCAGCGGTGTACGAACAACTGCGCCAGTTCATCAGCCTGAAGCCGCTGGTCATTTACAACGCGGATTATGACATGAAGATGCTGAACCAGGACTGCGCCCGGCACAGTCTGGCCATGCCGCTGGTCAAACCGGACTGCGCGATGAAGCAATTCGCGGCGTGGCGGGGCGTCCCCGGCAAGTATCCGGGCGAGTACCGCTGGGTGAAGCTGGACGAAGCAGTGACGCTGCTCGGTGTGGAGAGCGACCGCTTCGGCGAGGACGTTCATTCTGCCCTCGGCGACTGTCAGCGCACGCTGGCGGTGCTGCAGGGGATGGCGCTGAACGGCTAGCCGCGCGTTTGCAAAGGCCCTCATCCCCTAAACCCCTTCTCCCAAGTGGAGAAGGGGAGCCGCGTCTGCACGAGTGTCGTTTTCGCTCCCCTGCGGGAGAGGGATTAAGGGCGAGGGCCGCTAGATAGCAGATCGATCACTTTGCAGACACGCCTACCGCCCGCGCATCAGCAGAGCACGGCTGCCTTCGGTGAGCGCGGCGGCCAGCAGCGCCTTGACGAGATCGGCAGCGAGGAAAGGCGCGACACCGACCGTCCACGCCTGCTCAAGCGTCAAGCCGCGCGAGAGGGCCAGCAGCGGTACGCCGAAGGTGTAGATGACGGCAATGCCAGCCACACCGGCCAGCCAGCGCTGCCAGAGCCGCGACCCCGCGCGTTGGGCGATCAACCCGGTGACGAAGGCGGCCGCGATAAAGCCGATCAGATAGCCGCCGGTCGGGCCAAGCAGCGCCGCAGAACCGCGCATGTTGGCGTCTACTGGCAGACCGATGGCGATCAGTGCAACATAGGCGATTTGGCTGAACGCGCCATCGTGCGCGCCCAGCACCATGCCGGCCAGCAGCACGACCAGCGGCTGCAGCGTGAACGGCACGGGATCCATCGGGATGACAAGCCGCGCCGAAACGACGGTCGCCAGGGTGAAAATGGCGATCCCCGCCAGGCGGGCACTCTGGCGTTGGAGTGCGGGGTTGGGGAGCGTGCGCAGCATTACAGGCTACGTGCGGTTCTCAGGCGTCGGCTCGACGACGACGCTGGCGAACGTGAACCTGGGTTTCAGACGCTTCACCCCATAATGGATGAGCTTGCCTTCGGGGCGCTCCAGGGTTTCCACCAGTTCCACACGCGTACCCTTACCTTCGAGCACGAAGCAAGTGACGTATTCACCTGTGCGCTGGAAATTACGGTAGAAGGCCATGCGGCCCTTTGCATCCAGCCTGCGCAGGCGGCCTTTCGCCTTACGGAAGCTGAGGGCTTTCAGCTCGTCGAGCAGGGCTTCGCGTTCCGCCTGGTTCAAATAGGCCATGTCCATTCCTCACTTCAGGCTGCATCGTGCGCATGATTGTATAATCCTGCCGCATTCATGCAACGGAGATCTTCCTGGCATGGCCGAATTGCCCAACAACGTCTTCACCGTCACCACGCTGACGGCCGCGATTCAGGACCTGATCGAGTCGGAAGATTTGTTCAGCGACGTGTGGGTGGAAGGCGAGATTTCGAACTTCAAGGCCTATTCCTCTGGCCACTGGTCCTTCACGCTCAAGGAAGGCAGCGTGCAGTTGAAGGGCGTGAGGTGGCGCTCGTTTGTGGCGCGCCAGCCCTACACCCCGCGTGATGGCGAGCATGTGCGCGCGCACGGGGCGATCAAGGTGTATCCCGATGGCGGGACCTATCAGATTCAGGCCGACCGTCTGCGCTTACTCGGCGTTGGCGATCTGTACCGGCAATTGGAGGAGATTAAGGGGCGCCTGCAAGCCGAAGGGTTGTTCGACGCCGAACGCAAACGCCCCCTGCCCGTCTTTCCGCGCCGGATCGGCGTCGTCACCTCACCCGAAGCCGCGGCGTACCAGGACGTGCAGAATGTGCTGCGCCGCCGCTACCCGCTAGCTGAAGTCGTGCTGTCGCCCACGCTGGTGCAGGGTGAAGCCGCGCCAGAGGGCATCGTGCGCGCGCTGGCCCGCCTCAACGCCCTGCCGGATGTGGACGTGATTCTGGTGTGCCGGGGCGGCGGCAGCTTCGAAGATTTGTGGGCCTTCAATGATGAACGGGTGGCGCGAGCGGTGGCCGCCAGCCGCCTGCCGGTCATCAGCGGCGTCGGCCATGAAACCGATACGACGCTGATTGATTACGCGGCCGACGTGCGCGCACCAACGCCGAGCGCCGCCGCCGAAATGCTGACACCGGACATTATGGACCTTAAGGCGGCCGTGCAGAACGGGGCGCTGCTGCTCGACGCGGCCTTCCGCGATGATCTGGGCGGGCGCGGCGAACGGCTCGACGCGCTGGCGCACCGGCTCAAACGCGCCTCGCCGGCCTCGCTGCTCGCTTACGACCGCCAGCGGGTGGACGGCCTGACCGAACGCCTGAACTCAGCGGCCCGCGCCCTGCTGGCACTGCGCAGCGAGCGAGTGACCGCCCGAACGGCGGCGCTGGAAGCGGTCAATCCGGCGGCCGTGTTGGCGCGGGGCTATGTGCTGGTGGCTGATGCGCGCAGCGGTCAGCGCCTGACTTCCGCGCAAGTAGGCGAGGCTGGCGCACCCGTCACGCTTACCTTCCACGACGGCACGCGCGCCGCCCGGTTGGACGGCAAGGCAGAATAGATGATTTCCGGGGAACTCGAGCTGGAATAGCTGAACCTCAATCCTGCAAAGGCGTCTCTACAGCTCGCCGTTCAACAGGTCATCAAGGGCGCTGCGGGCGATGCGATAGCCGCTCGTGCTGCGCGAGGCTGGCAGGCGGTTCTGGTCAATCAGGCGCTCGACATCGGCGGAAGTCTGACCGATGTAGGCCGCTGCTTCAGCAACAGTCATGATGGACTTGGGAGCGGCCGACGGGGGGGGTGGGGCAGCCGCAAAGCTGCCGTAGCCGGCCAGCGGGTGGGTGCGCTTCGGCTTTTCGGGGGGCGGCTGAATGCCCGCCTGCCCGTTGGTTGGCGGGTTGGTGAACGGAGCGGCCGGCATTCCGATTTGCGGTGACCGCCAGATGATCAGCCCGGTTGCCGCAACCGCCGCACCCAGCGCAATCAGGAACAGGTTGCTGTAGCTGGAAACCTGATCAAGATAGGCATCGAACATTTCGCCGCTAATGCTGACCGAGCCATCCGCGCCGACCACCATGCTGTCCGATACCATCGAAAAGCTGAGCGAAAATACCAGGCACAATTCGAGGGCGAACGGGGCCATCAAGATGACGCCAGCCAAACGGCCATCGCGCTTGCTTACCAACCGGTTAAGCAGGCGGAAATTGCCCTTGATGAGCATGATAACGCCCGCGATGAATGCCAGAAGTGACAGCATGGAAGCCTCGTACGACGATGACCGGGTGTCTAGAAGTTCGCTGTCATTATAGCCGTCTTCCCCGGCCTTGCGGCTACCCCGCATTTCAGGGGCGTTTAGGCCATCGCCTATTGGCTCATCTCTCCAGTCATGATGAGGCCCTACGACGGCAGCTTCTCCGCCTCGCTGTGCAGCGCCGCCAGCATGTCTTCCACACGGCTGAACTTGATGCGCGGGCGGCCCACTGCCGCGCCCGCCTCGCGCTCCAGCCGGTCGAGGGTCTGCCAGCCAGCGTAATCCACGACTTCGACGTTTCGTGAAGCCAGCAGCGCCTCGAACTCCGCACGTGACGGATGGGCGGGCTGCAGCGTATCCCCAGCCAGCGCATCCTGAATCATGTGCGTCGCTGTTTCCACCGCGTCGGGCCGGTTCGTGCCGATCACGCCGCTGGGCCCGCGCTTGATCCAGCCGACGGCGTACTCACCAGGCAGCAGTTCTCCGCCAGACTCGACATGACCACCCTCGTTCGGGATGACGCCGTGCGCCTCATCAAACGGGGTATCGGGCAGCGGCGCGCCCTTGTAGCCGATGGAGCGGAAGACCAGCCCGACCGGCAGGATTTCGGTTTCGCCCGTCGCGTGCGGACGCAGTGAACCATCGGACGAGCGCGTCAGGCGGTTGTGGGCCAGTTCAATCGCTTCGACGCGATCCTTACCGAGCAGGCGCACAGGCGAGCGCAGGAACAGCAGATGCAACCGGCGCGGCTTGCCCTGGGCCGGCCGCTGCGACATGGCTTCCAGCACGGCCATGTTATCGCGGGTGACCTTGTCGGCCGATGCTGCCAGGTCGGCGGCGCTTTCGGCATCGAGCGCCACTTCGCCGGGCCGCACGATGACCTCGGTGCAGTCCAGCTCGCCCAATTCCTTGAGTTCCGGCGTGGTGAAGGCCGCTTGCAGCGGGCCGCGCCGCCCGATCACGTAGATATCGGTCACCTGGCTGTGCGCCAGCGCCACCAGCGCGTAATCGGCGATATCCGTCTTCGCC
The DNA here is from genome assembly GCA_016788435.1 of Anaerolineae bacterium. Taxonomy (GTDB): domain Bacteria; phylum Chloroflexota; class Anaerolineae; order Aggregatilineales; family Phototrophicaceae; genus Flexifilum. The sequence goes on from JAEURB010000010.1 coordinate 4,609, forward strand.
AGTTCATCCGGTGTTTTGGCGAGAATGCGCGCGACATCCATCGCCACATTGCCGTTACCGATCACCGCGGCGGCCGTCGCCGACAGGCCAAAGGTCAGATCGCGAAAGTCAGGGTGCGCGTTGTACCAGCCGACGAATTCAGTCGCCGGGTAGCTACCGGGCAAGTCCTCGCCGGGAATATTCATGTGGCGGTCAGACTGCGCGCCGACCGCATACACGACCTGGTGATAGTGGTCGAGCAATTCCTGATGGCTGATATCGTGACCAACGTCCACATGGCCGAAAAAGCGCAGGCGCGGGTCGGCGGCGATGCGGTCAAAAGCCTTCGTCACCGACTTGATCTTCTGATGATCGGGCGCGACGCCGCCGCGCACCAGCCCGAAGGGGGTGGGCAGGCGTTCGATCAGGTCAATTTCGATGGTCAGGCCGGATTTCGCCGCCTGCTTGAGCAGGTATTCGGCCGTGTAGAACCCCGACGGGCCAGATCCGATGATAGCGATCCGCAGCGGGTTCGGCAGATTAGTCACGATGACGTCTTTTCACTAGCGCCGGGCGAGATGTGGGAAGTATACCACCATGCTGCACCCGCGCCGGTTAACGTTCACCGCCCGCCAATCAGCGCCCATCCGTAGGCCCCGCACAGCCTATACAGCGATACCCCTTCCGCTATAATGCGGCCCAGTATCGCCTGACTATCACGGTTTGAACCATGCGACTTCCCGGATGGCTGTTCGTCATCGCCGCTCTTTTTCTGGTGGCCGCCACCGTAATTTGCGCGGCCGGTTCCTACGGATTCGCCCGCCAGATCGCGGTTGACCTCGCCAACAGCGGTGTGTCTGTCGCCGGTGCCAGCTTTGACCAGTTCGCCCAGAGCCAGCCGACCGCTACGCCGACCGATTCCCCGCCTACCGCCACCCCGCGCCCCGGCGAAACGCCCGTTCCGCCCACCATCACGCCGACCACAGGCCCGACACCGACGCTCGATCCGCTGGCCGGTTATCAGTGGGACGACCCGCGCCGCCTGAACATCCTCGTCATGGGCATTGACCAGCGCGCCGGCGAAAATGACGCCGGTTATCGCACCGACACCATGATCGTCGTCAGCATTGACCCCGTTCGCAAGACGGTGGGGATGCTGTCCATCCCGCGCGACCTGTGGGTGGATATTCCCGGCTACGTGCCCGGGCGCATCAATACCGCCAATGACCTCGGCGACCGCGGCGGCTACCCCGGCGGCGGACCGGCGCTGGCGGCCCGCACCGTCACCGAAACGCTGGGCGTCAACATTGACCGCTATCTGCGCGTCAACTTCGACGTCTTCGAACAGATCGTCAGTCTGGTCGCGCCGAACGGCGTCGAAGTTTGCCCGCCCGA
>JAEURB010000023.1 GCA_016788435.1 Anaerolineae bacterium
ACGGCACGTACACGATTGTGGTCGGCTCGCCATTCAACGAAACGGGCGAATTTGAACTGCTGGTGGAGCGGGCTGTGCTGCCTTCACTGAACGACGGCCCGGTGACGCTCAACTTCAACTCCTCGACGACGACCCGCGTGATCGAATACACCGCCGAGGCGGGCGAAACGCTGCGCTTGACGATTGCCTCGGCCGATGGGAGCCAAATCAGCCCGAACGTGGATGCCCAGCAGGCCGGCTCGTCGGTCGTCTATGGCAACGCATCGTATGTGACCGAACTGGGGATGGTCTTCACCGCGCCGGATGACGGCACGATCACGCTGACGATCTCGGACTACTCGTACGACGACCGCCAGGTTGTAGTTCGCATCTCCCCGGCCGACTAACTGCTTCGGCCAGACCTGTTTCAACCGCGCCCCCGGCCGCAATGCCGGGGGCGTTTGCTCGAGAGATACCTCACCCTCTGGCCCCTCTCCGAAAAGCGAGAGGGGGAGAAATGCGCAGCACAGTTAGTGAACCTGTGACAAAGCCGGACGGCCGGACAGAATCAAAGGAGTCGGACTCGGACTGAGGGAAGAATGTGCCGGACAGCCGGACAGAAAGCGGATAACAGGCGCATCTCAGTACAGGCCAGTACCGATCCAGCATAGATCAGGCAAGCGGTTGACAGGTGAACGCCGGGTAGACCGGAATGGTGCAAAACGGCAGCGGGTGGTCAGCGTTCTGGCTGATGACGGTTCGTTATGACTTTGTGATTGATTTGATGCGATTGACCTACTCCCCAAACAAGGGCTGTTGCAAAGTCAGGCAAGTAGCCCCAACAAGGGAGCTTCAGCCCCTTGCTTGAGGCGGCAACGGGCTGAAGCCCGCTGTTGCGTTCCTCTTTCCCCTATGACTTTGCAACAGCCCTGCTCCCCAAACAAGGCACTCTGGTCACGAGGCAAGGCGGAGAGTAGACTCAGTCGCTGGTTTCGCCTTGTTGATGAGTATGCTGATGGACTCTCGCGCCCCCGCCCGCATTTACGCCGACGATCAGCGGTTGATTGAAGTCAGCCCCGATTGCTGGCGACTGCTCTCCGCCAACGGCGACGGCGAGGGCCACCTGCTCGCTGAAACAACCGATGGCCCGTCGCTTCAGTATCCGGCGGCGTTCGGTTCGCGTCAGCGCCTGCCGGAAAATATGCTGGCAGCCACCGACATCGAACGAGTCGTACTCGGCTGGTCGGCGTCGGATGAAACCTGGCACCTGGGCCTGATCCTTGCGCCGCCGCTGGCGGAAACGCGCGGCAGCCGCTGGTGTGGGCTGGCCCGTTGGAACGACCCGGCCGCCGAAGCGCGCCGCAGTGAAGCTTCGGAGGCCAGCCGCGCATTGGCACTGGCGTTGGCCAAACCGCTGGCGATTGTGCCACCCCGCCCCGCCGGCGCTGCCAGCATTGAAGCGCCAGCCGCGCCACCACCGCCGCTGCCTGCTCTGCCCTACGCGCTGGATGACTGGACGCTCACCGCTCCGGCCGAAAATCAGTTACAGTTCACGCTCAAGCCAGCGTGGGCACGCGGCCAAATCATCCGCGCCGTCCTCTATCTGCTATGGGCGCTCGGTTTCCTCGTCATGTCGGTCACGAGCCTGACAAGCGGAATCCGGCTACCCGACCCGATCATTCTGCCCTATCTCGGCTTGGCTTCCGCCCTGCTGCTGACCATTCTCGGTATTCGCAGTCTGGTGGTTATGCTCCGCCAGCCCCGGGTCATCACTGTGGATGGCGTGTCGCAAACCATCAGCGGCGCGAACTGGCAGGTATCCGCCGATCAACTGGAAGCGGTCTACGCCAGCCAGGCCGTCAAACTGAAGACGCGCGGCACACCCGTCGAGCACATCCGCTATGGCGAGCTCAATCTGCTGCGCAAGGATGGCTCTTTCAAGCCCGTTCTCACCCGGCTGCGCTTCGACATCAAGCAGAGTCCATCCGCCCCGCCGCCGGATGACGGCAGCATGGCCCGCCTGAGCGAGTACAACGCGCGCACATCTCTGCAAGCGGCAGCGGTGCAGGTGGGCCGTCTGTTTGGATTGACGGTGTGGGACGACCGCCGCAGCGAATAGGCTTTCCGGCTGGAATCAACAACTAACAGGCTTAATCCAGCGGAGGCGCACCCGTGCTTTGCGGCCATGCCCGGCAAATGGTATGCTGAACCTCATCGCAGCGGCGAGGTAGCCGGAATCACAGATGATCGGCCGCATACTGAGCAAGCGCTACGAGATCCTCAGCCTCGTGGGCGAAGGGGCCACGGCGGTCGTTTATCGCGCCCGTGACCGCAAGCTCAA